>NZ_JAMYVF010000013.1:0-198589 GCF_040323735.1 Mesorhizobium sp. M0029 | reverse complement strand
GCATCTCAAATCCACCAACATGCTGGAGCGGCTCAACGAGGAAATCCGCCGGCGCACCTATGTCGTGCGCATCTTCCCCAATACCGAAAGCTGCCTGCGCCTGGTCAGGGCCTTGGCCGTCGAGACCAATGAAAACTGGATGGAGGCCAACCGATACATCAACATGGACGACCTGCGCGAGCACAAGAAGCTCGCTCTGCGCCAAGCCGCATGACCAGCATCATGGCTGCCCCATTTTGCAGAACTTGACGCACACAACCTTCGAGACCTAGCCCAGGCCCTTGGAGTCTGAATGTGAATCTATGGCACGAAGCGCGGCTGCCTGGAACCGACCGACCCGAGATACGTTCTGCGCCTCATGGATGAATTCATTGAACGTTTTGGGCAACAGACGTGGCTGCCTTTTTCCGTAATTTCAGCCAGGCTTTTGCTCGCGGCCGTCCTTGGCTCCATCGTTGGCATCGAACGCGAATGGCGCAACCGGCCGGCCGGATTGAGGACACACATCCTCGTCTGTGTTGCGACGGCTCTAATTGCCATCCTCACGATCGAGATTACTCACCTTCACGTCTTCGACGGTCAGGAAATCGCCATTGATCCTATCCGCTTGATCGAAGCCACGACTGCCGGCGTGGCATTTCTGGCCGCCGGCTTGATCTTCTTCTCCAAGGGCGAGGTTCAAGGGCTTACCACTGGGGCGGGCATGTGGCTGGCAGGCGCCATAGGCCTGGCGGTTGGGCTCGGGTTCTGGCAGATCGCGGCTTTGGCTACCTTGCTCGCACTTGTCGTGCTGGGTCTTCTGCAACTTGTGCAGGTCGGCAGCAAGGATCGTAATTAGATCCCGGCTCCTTCGAAAACGGGTTCGCAGCTCCGTTCGGGTAACGAACGCCACCCCCTATTATCCATGGCAGCGCCGATGGTTGACTTGGCGATGGGCAACGCTCTAGAGAAATGAACCGCAAGCTGGTCCGGAAGGACAGGTATCATTCGATACCAACTGTCGTTCACTGGGTCGGTTGATGTTCCTAGATGATTGAAAAGTCACGTTGGAGGGATGGCCGAGCGGTTTAAGGCACCGGTCTTGAAAACCGGCGTGGGTGCAAGCCCACCGTGGGTTCGAATCCCACTCCCTCCGCCAGATATTTGGCTACCGTGCTGAATTGCCTCTGTATTTTCAAAGAGGGCCAAATCTTTCCTAAGTTATTCCTAACTTCCTAAAACGAAGAAGCCTGCCACCGCGAGGCAGCGGGCCAGCGTGAGCGCAAACGTTGCGCCAGCCTCAGGATCAACGTTCGTCCTGGCGATAGAGCCGTTTGGTCGCTCGGTCGCTTTCCATGCGTTCTGCAGGACCACGGTGGCGTCGGGTCATAAGACCGTATGCCATCAATAGGGCCAGCAACAGTGGCCCACCAGCAACGACGATCAACCACATCACACTTTCAAACATGAGGCATCTCCTTCACGTCACAACCGTCAAGGAGAAGAACCGTTCCGTTCAAAGTTACAGCAACACCAGCACCTCCTGCGACTGAGGGCCGTTTTCCCATGTGACCGTTTCGGAAATCCGAGCTCCGCTGCAACAAAAGGCTGCGGCTGCACGTTGCGGTTGATCATTCAACCAGGAGCAAAGCAAATGGCCGACGACAAAACGAAGACGGACTTCCGCGATTGGGACCGCGTCTCTGCCGATGAGGATTATGAAGTCGAGTATTTCGCCACCAAGGCCGGCATCACCCCGCAGCAGGTCAAGGAATTGATCGCGAAGCACGGCAACCGACGCGAGACGCTGGAGCGGGAAGCGAAGGCTCTGGGGAGCGGTAGGTAGGCCGGCATGCCAGAGTACCAGGTGGAAGAGTGGCATGGAGAGGAGTGTGTCTCAACTCAGGCCACGAGCGCCGATGATCCGTTATCTGCGGTAGAGAAGGTCACGGGCCAAAGGGTGTCGCCTAGAGCGCTTCAGGAGCATTGGTTTCGTGTGGTCGATGAAGATGCGCGAAGCACGCATGAATTCAGCCTTGAGGACGGCGGCCCGGCTGGAGATTTCGCAAAATAGCCATGACCAGAATCTCGGACCTGCATTGGGACCAACGCTGCAGATAGGCGAGAAAGGTGCAGCCGCCGGGCGGACCCGACGGCTTATCGTCGATTGGATCGCTGCCGCCGCATAGGGCCTTAAGGCGCGGCCGGCGCCAGCTTGGCGGCTACTTGGTCGATCTTGTCGGCAAGTACGCTATTGGCCCAATCTGTCACCTCAGGGTCAACGGGCTTGTTGGCCATTTGGGCAAGGGCTGCATCGATCGATGGGACGTTGGCAGCGGCAGCTGTGGCGGCGGTCTGAGCAGCGGCCGCATCCTGGGTGGCGTCATCGAGCGCTGCCTGTGCTGCATCGAGGTCGGCCTGCGTCGGGACATCTTCGGGCAGGGTATTCGGGTCAGCCGCTTTCGCATTCAGCGCGTCGAGCGCCGCTTTGGCGTCGGTAACCGCCTGATTAGCAGCATCGAGCGCCGATTGAGCGTTCTTGGCTATTGCCGACTGTGTCACAAAAGCCTGCACGCCAGCGAAGTTCTTGCTCTTGGAGTGCATAAAGGCGTTGGCGTTGCGCTGCAGCGAGTTCAACCGGCCGAGCTTGGCATGGATATTCTTTTCCTTGGACACAGAAGGGGTAGCGGCCTTGGCGACCTGGCCCTTAGGGGCCTCGCCCTTGGCGGATGCCGACTTGCCGACCGAACCGCCGCCTCCGCCATTGCCGCCAGCATTACCGTTTCCTCCGCTATTGCCATTGCCGTTACCATTGCCATGGCCGTTACCATGGCCGTTGCCACCAGCAGCAGCCAGGGCCGGCGACACCAGAAGCGAGAACACCGCAAATGCAGCAAAAAGGGTCTTTCGGGATGTCATAACTACCTCCGAGATTGCCACCGCCACTAACCGCTATAGCGGGCAACATGAGGAATCGCTAACACAAAGGGTAAACTTAGATATAGATGTGTTTTCATTGCGAGAACGAAGCGGCCGGCCGGCGAAACGCCAACCAGCATAACTCTTTGAAATTGCTGAAGTAGATCACCCTCCTTGGAACTGGCCGGCCTTCCGAACTCAAAGGTCCTAGACCGCTCAGACCAAGGTCTTAAGCCGTGGTTTCGGCCGCGACTCAGAAGTCGTGACGGCGCGGCGACCTTCGGTAGTCGGCACCTATCGGCCTGAGGCCGAGCTCGACATCGATCCGCTGCAGTGTTCCCAAACACCGCCTAAGTGGTTGTATTCGCTGTCTTTTGATATAAGCGCTAGTCTGAGGTAAAATTTCGACCGGCATCTGGCGGGCTTACGTTATGCAGCATCGAACGTTCTTTGGCGGCAAGGTCACCGAGATCCCCACTTCGTTACATAGCGATCCCAGGGGAATGCTGACCGCTATCGAGTTCGGCGGTTACAATTTCCAAGCCGTGCGGGCGTTCATCGTCACCGCGCCGCGCGGCACGTCGCGGGGCGGACATGCACACGGCTCGGGCCGGCAATTGATGATGCAGCTGTCGGGCGAGATCGGCATCGAATTTCGCTACCAGGAACAGGTCGAACGGCTGACGCTCACCGCATCGAACCGCGCGGTGCTGGTCGATGCCGCGGTGTGGGCGCTGCAGACCTATGAAGGCGAGAACCCGGCTTTGCTGGTTTTCTGCGATACCGAATACGACCCTGAAAACTACGTATCGAACCCCTGATGACACTCATCGCGAAAGGAGAGGCCGCGATGCGCGCCAGGACATGACAGCGCCTCGCGGCAGAATGGCTATTCTCGGCGCCGGCATCATGGGCGCCAGCCTCGCTCTCATGATGGCCCGCAGAGGCTACGCGGTGTCCCTCTTCGACAAGGAGATCGAGCCGATGGCCTGCGCCAGCCGTTGGAACGAGGGCAAGATTCATCTCGGCTATCTCTACGGGAACGATCCCTCGTTGCTGACCGCCCGGCATCTGCTTTCGGGAGGACTGCGTTTCGGCAGGCTTGTTTCCGAGTTGATCGGAAGCAATCTGGAAGCGCACACGACCTTTTCGGAAGATCTTTATCTGGTCCATCGCAACTCGATCGTCGCTGTCGAGGCGCTGGGGGCGATCTTTGAAAGTGTGGATGTATTGGTGCGCAGCCACGCTGACGCCACCAGCTACCTTGCCGACGTATCGGCGGCGCGATCGAATCGGCTTTCCAAAACTGAATTGGCCGATGTCACCAACTCGGACCAGATCGTCGGCGGCTTCCAGGTGCCGGAGCGATCCGTCAACACGCGATGGGTTGCCGACCGGCTTTGCGCCGTGCTTCGGAGTGAACCCAACATCAGCTTGCGAATGGCGGCGGAAGTCCTGTCGGCACAGCCGGTGGATGCAATTGACGGGAAATGGCGCGTGGCGGTCGCAGGCGAGAAAAGCGAGGCGTTCGACATCGTCGTCAATTGCCTATGGGAGGGGCGGCTGGCTGTCGACCGCACGGCCGGCATCGAGCCGGTTCCCGGATGGTCGCACCGCTACCGGCTTTGCCTGTTCGGCCGCACCAGCCAGCCTGTCGATGTGCCGTGCGCGGTCGTCGCCCTTGGCCCGTTCGGCGACATAAAAAACTATGACGGGCGCAACTTCTATCTCTCCTGGTACCCGAGCGGGTTGCTTGCGGAGAGTGGCGAATTGTCGATCGAAACGCCGCAAGCGCTCGATGCCGACGCACGACAGCGGTTCATCGGCGACGTTCGCGCCACGCTCGCCCGGTTGGTGCCCAGTGTTTCCAGCATGTTCGACGATGCCGAGGAGCTTGAGGTACGCGGCGGCTTCGTGTTTGCGCAAGGGCGTGGTTCGCTCAGCGACCCGAAAGCCACGATCCATCGCCGCGACCAATTCGGGGTCAACCGCCTGGGCAACTACATCTCGGTCGACACAGGTAAATATTCGACGGCGCCGTGGCTTGCCGACAGGCTGGCGCGGCAAATCTGCGGGATCGAGTGAATGGGTGAGACAGAACAGGGCGGCGCGAAGCAGGTAGCGCAGAAACAAGTCCAGCTTCGATCCGGCTGGCGGCCGAAGGTCACGGCGCTGGTGCCATGCTACAATTCGGCGGCATTCATTTCGCGTACGCTGGACAGCCTCGCCGCGCAGACCTGGGACAATATCGAGATCCTGGTCGGCGAGGACAATTCGACCGACGCGACATTCGAGATCGTTTCAGCCTTCGCCAGCGGCCGCGACGATGTCCGTATCCTGCGCCGGGACAAAAACCTGGGATGGCTGAAGAATTCCAACGATCTGATGGCCAATGCCAGCGGCGAATTGATGTTCTTTGCCTTCCATGACGACGTCATCGATCCAACCTATATCGAGGCGTTGGTGCGGGCGCTCGATGCCAATCCCGAGGCCGTACTGTCGTTCAGCGATGTCGAAGTGATCGAAGTAAGCGGCGAAAGTGCCACGTGGAAGTTCGACCTGCTGAAGGGCTTGCAGGACGGTTTTGCGCGTGGCCGGGCGATGGCGCGCCAGCCGCATGGATGGTGGGTTCCCAATCGTGGGATATTCAGGGCCTGGGCGTTCCACCGTAGCGGCGGGATCAAGCCCAACAGCCAAGGCGAATTCAGCGCCGACTGGACCTGGCTTCTGCATCTGTCGCTGCTCGGCGGCTTTGTCCGCGTGCCGCAAGTGCTCTGCCACAAATACTACCGGGCGGGCAGCATCAGCCGGCGCTGGGACCGCAACAGCACCCAACGAAGGGCCTTGCGGGCGGCGGGGATAAGGGAGGTCTGGCACAGCGAGGCCGGCCTTGCACAAAGAGCCTTCCTCGCTGTCTATATCGCCTTGCGGCCGTGGCGGTGGGTGCCGCGATCGCGAGAAGCGCAAAGACGGCGAAACAGGCAATCGGTGCATGGCAGCCCGGACAAATAAGAATGGCGCCGGCGACGTATCAAAGCGGCTGCGCCTGCCCGGCTAACGGCGATTCCAGGCATATCCGGCTGCCCCAAAATGGCACTCCGGTTGATTTTTCACGCGAGTTATGGTCGTTCTCCCGCCCATGAAAAAACTATTCCTTGCGGCGCTGGCCTCGGTGACGCTGGCTTTACCCGCCCACGCGATGGACGCCGCCCTGCGCGCCGGCCTGCTGAAACTCGACCCGGAGACCCGGCTGGAGCAGAGATGCGACGCCGAAGTGCTCGACCGCATCAGCCATGACGACCACAAGTACAAGGCAGACCGCGTCGTCGCCTACGCCTTCGCTACGCCGGAAATGAAGGCCGATGCAATCCGCAGCCCGGGTGCTGCGTTCCGCAGCAAGGGGCAGTGGTACCGGCTGAAGTTCAAATGCGAGACGGCGCCGGACCATATGGAGGTCCTGCAGTTCCGTTACCGCATCGGCGACGAGATTCCGGAAGCCGACTGGGCGAAGTACAATCTCTACGACTGAATTCGCTGCGACCAGAATTCTCTCTGGCAGAACGGCCTTCCCTATTCCCGTGGCTTTCAGCGTCGGCCGTTGGAGCGGTTCAGCTTTTTATAGAGCAGCTGACCCACTCTAACTCTTTGTTTTTGCATAATTCCGGACGGAAAGCCGCTACGCACTTTTCCTGGAATTGCGCCGGCAGTCTCTTGACGCGCGGGAACCATACACGTTAGGGCGTCGGCATATCCGACGACGAACACGCCGATACAGCAAGGGGCTCCGGTCGATGGACATTTTCAGCGCTGCAAGCATGACGGCCCTCCTCCAGGTCATCGCCATCGATCTGGTGCTTGCCGGCGACAATGCCATCGTCATCGGCCTTGCCGCCGCCGGCCTGCCGGTCGAGCAGCGCAAGAAAGCCATCCTGATCGGCGTGTTGGCGGCGACTGTGCTGCGCATCCTGTTTGCCGCCGTCACCGTCAAGCTTCTTGCCATTGTCGGCCTGCTGCTGGCCGGCGGCATCCTTTTGTTGTGGGTGTGCTGGAAGATGTGGCGCGAGCTGCGGACGTCGCATGCCGACGAGTTCGAGGCGACCGAGGCGCTGTCCGATTCCGACCTCAACAGCGACAGAACGGTGGGGGGCAAGGCGCCGCGCAAGACGCTCGGCCAGGCGGCCCTGCAGATCGTCGTCGCCGATGTTTCGATGTCGCTGGACAATGTGCTGGCGGTCGCCGGTGCGGCGCGCGATCATTTTCCCGTGCTTGTCATAGGCCTGGTGCTGTCGATCGCCTTGATGGGCTTGGCCGCGAGCTTCATTGCCAAGCTGCTGCATCGCCACCGCTGGATCGCCTATGTCGGCTTGCTGATCATTCTCTACGTCGCGATCGATATGGTCTATCGCGGCGTTGTCGAGGTCTGGCCGCATGTCAGTCCTGTGGTGAGCTGACGCTGCCGGTACCACAGCTTCTGTAGCAGCATGGGTATCTGCCGGAGGCAGTGGTCGCGTTCGCCGCAGCCGCTGCCCATACCAATGCCGCAATAAGTGTGGTACTGGCCGCCGATCCCGAAAAACCCGGATGTTTTCTCATGTCTGCGCCTCGCGTCAGTTTCGTCAGCCTTGGATGCCCGAAGGCGCTTGTGGATTCCGAGCGCATCATCACGCGCCTGCGCGCCGAAGGCTATGAGATCGCACGCAAGCATGACGGCGCCGACCTTGTCGTCGTCAACACCTGCGGCTTTCTCGACTCAGCCCGCGACGAATCGCTCAACGCCATTGGTTCGGCGCTTTCGGAAAACGGCCGGGTGATCGTCACCGGCTGCCTCGGCGCCAAGCCGGACGTCATCCGAGAGAAGCACCCCAACGTCCTCGCCATCACCGGCCCGCAGGCCTATGAGAGCGTGATGGCCGCGGTGCATGAGGCGGCGCCGCCCAGCCACGATCCCTATATCGACCTTCTGCCGCCGCAAGGCGTCAAGCTGACGCCGCGCCACTACGCCTATCTCAAGATTTCCGAAGGCTGCAACAACCGCTGCACCTTCTGCATCATTCCCGCACTGCGCGGCGACCTCGTCTCGCGCCCGGCGGCCGATGTGCTGCGCGAGGCCGAGAAGCTGGCCAAGGCCGGGGTCAAGGAATTGCTGGTCATCTCGCAGGACACCAGCGCCTACGGCATCGACATCAAGTACCAGACGTCGATGTTCGGCGACCGCGAAGTGCGGGCGAAATTCCTCGACCTGTCGGAGGAGCTGGGCAAGCTCGGCATCTGGGTACGCATGCACTATGTCTACCCCTACCCGCATGTCGCCGATGTCATCCCGCTGATGGCGGATGGAAAAATCCTTCCCTATCTGGACATCCCCTTCCAGCACGCCTCGCCGCAGGTGCTGAAGAACATGCGCCGTCCAGCCCATGGCGAAAAGACGCTGGAGCGCATTCGCGGCTGGCGCGAGGTGTGCCCGGATCTGGCGATACGCTCGACATTCATCGTCGGTTTCCCCGGCGAGACCGACGAGGATTTCGAGATGCTGCTCGACTGGCTGGACGAGGCCAGGATCGATCGCGCCGGCTGCTTTAAATACGAGCCGGTCCGCGGCGCCCGCTCCAACGATCTCGGCCTCGAACAGGTGCCGCAGGAGATCAAGGAAGCGCGCTGGCATCGCTTCATGCAGCGCCAGCAGAAGATCTCGGCGACGCAGCTGGCCAAGAAGGTCGGCAAGCGCCTGCCGGTGCTGATCGACGAGGCGCATGGCACGTCTGCCAAGGGCCGGACAAAATACGACGCGCCCGAGATCGACGGTTCGGTGCATATCCAGTCGCGCCGCCCGCTGCGCCAAGGCGACATCGTCACGGTCAAGATCGACCGCGCCGACGCCTACGACCTTTACGGCTCGGCGGTTTAGAAAATTACCAAAAAGGGCGCCTCCCGGCGCCCTCGGATTTTTGGCACAGCCCTCGGCGCGGTTTCGCAGTCGAAGCGTGCAGCCCGCGAAGTGAAAAAGGGCGCCGGGCGGCGCCCCTTCTCTTTTGCGTTTCCGATACTTACTGCGGCAACTTGTCGTCGACGCCCTTCACATAGAAGTTCATGCCGAGCAGCGTGCCGTCGTCGGCTACTTCGCCGTCCTTGAGCCACGGCGTGCCGTCCTGCTTGGCGACCGGTCCTGTGAATGGGTTCCAGCCATCTGCGATTTTCTTGGCGGTTGCCTCGGCCATCGCCTTCACATCGTCCGGCATGTTGGTGAAGGGCGCCAGCTTGACAGCGCCGTCCTTGATGCCGAGCCAGACATTGTCAGGCTTCCAGGTGCCGTCGAGCGCCGCCTGAACGCGGCTGATGTAATACGGCCCCCATTCGTCTGTCAGCGAGGTCAGCTGCGCGTTCGGCGCGAACTTGATCATGTCGGAGGACTGGCCGAAGCCGTGCAGCTTGCGCTCTTCCGCCACCTGCAGTGCCGCAGTGGAATCGGTGTGCTGGACGATGATGTCGGCGCCCTGGTCGAACAGCGCCTTGGCCGCGTCGGCTTCCTTGCCCGGATCGAACCAGGAGTTCACCCAGACGATCTTGGCCTTGAAGTTCGGGTTGACCGACTGCGCGCCGAGCATGAAGGAGTTGATGCCCATCACCACTTCGGGGATTGGGAAGGAAACGATATAGCCGGCGACCCCTGCCTTCGATTCCTTGGCGGCGATCTGGCCGAGCACGTAGCGGCCTTCATAGAAGCGCGCATTGTAGATGCCGAGATTGTCAGCGGTCTTGTAGCCGGTGGCGTGCTCGAACATCACTTTGGGGAACTTCTTGGCGACCTTCACTTCCGGGTCCATGAAGCCGAAAGAGGTGCCGAAGATGATCTTGCAGCCTTCGCGCGCCAGACGCTCGAAAGCGCGATCGGCATCGGGACCTTCCGAGACGTTCTCGAGATAGGCGGTTTCGACCTTGTCGCCGAGCGCCTTCTCCACCTCGAGGCGGCCTTGGTCGTGCTGGTAGGAATAGCCGAAATCGCCGATCGGGCCGGTGTAGACCCAGCATGCCTTCAACTTGTCGGCGGCCTGCGCCGACGCCGCCAGTGACATGGCGGCGGTCGTGGTCATCAACGCGATAAACAGTTTTTTCATTGTGTTACCTCTCTGAGTTTAGCCTTGGAGCTTCCCGTTTGTTTTTGTTGTCAACGATCCGGAACGAATGGCTGCCCCAAGGAAGCCGGCGTGTTCATCATCGTCAGACGCTTGTTGCGCGAGATTAGAACGAGAACCACGACGGTTGCCAGATAGGGCAGAGAAGAAAGCAGCTGCGAAGGCACCGGAATGCCAAATGCCTGTGCATGAAGCTGGCCGATCCACACCGCGCCAAAGATGTAGGCGCCGGCGAGCACGCGCCACGGCCGCCAGGAGGCGAAGACGACCAGCGCCAGCGCGATCCAGCCGCGGCCCGCGCTCATGTTCTCCACCCATTGCGGCGTGTAGACCAGCGACAGATGGCCGCCGGCAAGGCCGGCGCAGGCGCCGCCGAAGATGACCGCGAGATAGCGGTAGCGGATGACCTTGATGCCGAGCGCATGCGCCGATGTGTGGCTGTCGCCGATCGAGCGCAGAGTGAGGCCGGTGCGGGTCTTGAACAGGAACCACATGACGGCCGCCGTCAGCGCGATCGAGATGTAGAAGATCGGGTCCTGGCCGAACAACAGCCTGCCGACCACGGGAATGTCGGTGAGCACCGGAACGTAGAGGTTTGGCAGCCGCTCGCCGGGCTGGCCGACGAAGCTGGTCCCCATCATGCCGGAAAGGCCGAGGCCAAGCAGCGTCAACGACAGGCCGGTCGCCACCTGGTTGGTGGCGAGCGACAGCGTCATCACCGCAAACAGCAGCGAGAACACCGCGCCCATCGCGATTGCCGCCAACAGGCCGATCCAGGGCGATCCCGTGAGATAGCCGGCTCCGAAGCCGCCGACGGCGCCCATGATCATCATGCCTTCGACGCCGAGGTTGAGCACGCCGGAGCGCTCGACCACCAGTTCGCCGATTGCCGCGATCAGCAGCGGCGTCGCCGCGGTCGCGATGGTCAAAAGGATGTTGACGGCGATGTCCATCAGCGGGCTTCCCTCAACTTCGGCGCGGCTTCAAGTTTCGCCGCGCTTTTCGTCAGCGCCATGCCGACCAGGCGAATGCGGTAATGGATGAGCGTGTCGCAACCGAGCACGAAGAACAAAAGCATGCCCTGGAACACACGCGCCACCTTGTCGGAGATGCCGAGCGCGCTTTGCACCGCCTCGCCGCCGAGATAGGTCAGCGCCAGCACCAGGCCGGCGGCGACGATGCCGAGCGGATTGAGCCGGCCGAGGAACGCCACAATGATCGCTGTGAAGCCGTAGCCGGGCGAAATCACCGGCTGCAGCTGGCCGATGGCGCCGGAGACTTCCGAAATGCCGGCAAGCCCAGCCAGCGCGCCTGACAGCAGGAAGGCGAAGAACACCATGCGGTTGAGGCCGAAACCGGCGAAGCGCCCTGCCCTGGGGCTGGAGCCCAGCACGCGGACCTCAAAACCCTTGAGCAGACGGCTCATCAGCACCCAGATCAGCACGGCCGCGATCAGCGCGAAGACAAAACCCCAATTTGCGCGGCCGGCATCCGGCATCAGTTCCGGCAGGACCGCCGAGCCATTGAACTGGATCGTCTGCGGAAAACCATGGCCCTGCGGATCGCGCCAGGGACCGCGCACCAGCCAGTCGAGGAAAAGCTGGGCGACGTAGACCAGCATCAGGCTGGTCAGGATTTCGTTGGTGCCGAAGCGCGTCTTCAAGAGAGCCGGGATTGCTGCATAGGCGGCACCGCCGACCATACCGAACAACAGCATCAGCGGCAGCACCAGTGGGCCTTCGAACCCGGGAAACAGCACCGGAATGGCCGAGCCGAAAATGCCGCCCAGGATGAACTGTCCCTCAGCGCCGATGTTCCAGATGTTGGCCTTGTAACAGACCGACAGGCCGACCGCGATCAGGATCAACGGCGCGGCCTTGATCGCCAGCTCATGCAGCTGCCAGACCTGGCTGATCGGCTCGATGAAATAGATCTCGAATGCGCTCAGCGGGTTGACGCCGAGCAGCGCGAACAGAACCGCGCCGGCGATGATCGTTAGGGCGAAGGCGATGAAGGGCGACAGCGCCGAAAAGAGCATAGAGCGCTGCGGGCGTTTGACGAGTTCGAGGCGCATCATGCCGTCTCCAGAACATGTTCGGCGTGGCCGGGCTCGGCGCCGCCCATCAACAGGCCGATCTTCTCGAAAGTGGCCTCGGCGATCGGCAGCGGCTTCGACAATTCGCCGTTGTGCATGACCGCGATCGCGTCCGAAATCTCGAACAGCTCATCGAGGTCCTGGCTGATGACCAGAACCGCCGAGCCACTGCGCGCCAGTTCGATCAGCGCCTGGCGGATATGAGCGGCGGCGCCGGCGTCGACGCCCCAGGTAGGTTGGTTGACGACCATGACGGCAGGGCTGCGGTCGAGTTCGCGACCGACGATGAATTTCTGCAGATTGCCGCCCGAAAGGGCCGCGGCTTCCGGATCGGGCGCGCTCTTGCGCACATCCATCGCCACGATGATGCGCTGGGCGGCGGCATAGACCGCACCGCTTTTGACGGCGCCGCCGGCGCCGACAAAAACCTTGCCGTCGGTGGCGTGCCGCGACAGAAGCAGGTTTTCCGAAAGCTTCATGCGTGGCGCCGCGCCATGGCCGAGGCGTTCTTCCGGCACGAAGGCAGCGCCCATCAGCCGCCGGCCTGTGATCGAGAGCGAGCCGGCATCCTTTCCGCGGATGCGCACGGATGCGGCGTCCTGCTGCAGCACCTCGCCGGAGACGGATTCGAAGAACTCGCCCTGGCCGTTGCCGGCGACACCGGCAATGCCGATCACTTCGCCGGCGCGCACAGTGAGGGTTATGTTCTTCAGCGGGATCGAAAACGGGGTTGCCGGCTTGCGGCTGAGGGCGCGGACTTCGAGCAATGGCTGCGCGGTCTCGATGCCTTCGGCCGGCGCACGCACCACGGCCTTCATCTCGCTGCCGACCATCATGCGGGCCAGCGACGAAGCCGTTTCCTCGCGCGGGTTGCAATGGCCGACGACCTTGCCGTGACGCAGCACGGTGGCGCGGTCGCAGATGCGTTTGACCTCTTCCAGCCGGTGCGAAATGTAGAGGATGGATTTGCCCTCCGAGCGCAGGCGCTCAAGCGTTTCGAACAGCTTGTCGGCTTCCTGCGGCGTCAGCACCGAGGTCGGCTCGTCGAGGATGATGAGCTGCGGCGTCTGCAACAGGCAGCGGATGATCTCGATGCGCTGGCGTTCGCCGACCGAGAGATCGCCGACCAGCGAGTCCGGATCGAGCGGCAGGCCATAGCTGAAGGAAAGCGCCCTCGCCTTGGCCGCGATCGAGCTGATCGGTGAGCCGTCATCCAGAGACAGAGCGACATTCTCGGCCGCGGTCAGCGCCTCGAACAGCGAAAAGTGCTGAAACACCATGCCGATGCCGAGCTTCTTCGCCATGCCCGGACTGGTGATCCGCACCGCTTCCCCGTTCCAGAATATCTCGCCGGAATTGGGCTCCAGCGAGCCGAACAGCATTTTGACCAGCGTCGACTTGCCGGCGCCGTTTTCGCCAAGCAGCGCGTGGATCTCGCCCTTGGCGATGTTGAGGTCGATATGATCGCACGCCGTCAGCGTGCCGAATATCTTGGTCAGGCCACGAACCTCAAGCAGGTTCGCTCCATCATGATCTGCACTCACAGTGCCTCCCATCCGGTTCCCGGACATGTTCTGTGTTCCCGCCAGCATGGTATGCGCTGGCCGCTCTCGTGCGAAAGCAGCACCCACCTTGAAAGAGCTTCAAGAATTTCAGCGGAAACTCAAGGGGTAAAGACCGACCTGCTTCGTACAACAGACCGATCGCCCGGTTTTTCGTGCAAACAGTGCCTGGCGTCGCGGCAAAACGCTGAAAGCAAGGCAGATCAGGGGATCAGTATGGTCGTGCCCGTGGTCTTGCGCCCTTCGAGATCGGCTTGCGCCTTGCCGGCGTCCTTCAGCGCATAGCGCTGGTTGATCTTGATCTCGACCGCGCCGCTCAACACCACGTCGAACAATGCCGCGGCGGAGACTTCGAGGTCTTCACGCTTGGCGTTGTAGACGAACAAAGTCGGCCTGGTAGCGAACAGCGAGCCCTTCTGCGCCAGCAGCGACATCGAAAATGGCGGGATCGGTCCAGAGGACTGACCGAAAGAGACGAACATGCCGAGCGGCTTCAGACAGTCGAGCGAGGCCGGGAATGTGTCGTTGCCGACCGAATCGTAGACGACGTCACATTTCTTGCCGCCGGTGATGGCGGCGACGCCGGCGACGAAATCCTGCTCCTTGTAGTTGATGACATGGTCGAAGCCATGCGCCTTCGCGAGCTCGATCTTATCGGTTGAGCTTGCCGTGCCGATCACTGTGGCGCCGAGATGTTTTGCCCATTGTCCCAGGATCAGCCCGACGCCACCGGCGGCGGCGTGGAACAGGATGGTGTCGCCTGGCTTCACCTTGAAGGTCCGGCGCAACAGATACTCCGCCGTCATGCCTTTAAGCATCATGCCGGCGGCCTGTTCGTCGCTGATGCGGTCCGGCACCTTGACGACGCGGTCGGCGGCGACGACGCGCTGCTCGGCATAGGCGCCGACGTTGACGGCATAGGCGATGCGGTCGCCCGGCTTCAGCCAGTCGATGCCTGCGCCGACCTCGAGAACCACACCTGCCGCCTCGCCGCCGGGGATCAGCGGGAAGCCGCCGGGTGGCGGATAGAGGCCGATGCGGTGATAGACATCGATGAAATTGAGGCCGATCGCGGTGTGCCTGACCAGGATCTGCCCGGCGCCGGGTTGTCCCGGATCGGCGTCTTCATAGGTCAGGACTTCCGGACCGCCATGGGCGTGGATACGGATTGCTTTGGACATTTGTGCGCTTTCCTGCGGTCAGGCTTTCTTAGTGTCCGGCTTGGCGCCGAGTTTGGGGAAGAACTGCATGATACCGCCGATGCAGGCGAGGTAAAGTCCGGTGATGGTGATGCCGACCTTGGTAAAGACGCTGACCTGTTCGCCCAAAACGCCGATCTGGTCGTAGAAGGCGGCAAGGGCCGCCTGCGCCAGCGCCAGCGCACCGAAAGCGCACCAGAGCAGCGTCATGCCAAGATTGATTGGCCGCAGCCGCACCACCCGCACGGGATGGATGAAGTTGATCGGCACGAAGGTCAGGATGCCGGCCGCCACGACGACGCCGAAGGACACCCACTGTCCGGGCTCGATGACGAACAGCGTGAACACGACCATGTTCCAGACGACCGGAAAGCCTTTGAAGAAGTTCTCCTTCGTCTTCATTCCGGTGTCGGCATAATAGATGGCGCTGGACACCACGATGATGGCCGCCGACAGGAACGACAGCCCTTCGCCCATGAAGCCGCGCTGGTAGAGTGCGAAGGCCGGGATCAGCACGTAGGTGACATAGTCGATGATGTTGTCGAGGAGTTCGCCCGACCAGGTCGGCAGGATCTCCTTGACCTCAAGCTTGCGCGCGATCGGCCCGTCTATGCCGTCGACGAACAGCGCCAGCCCCAGCCACCAGAACATCGCCGTCCAGCGTTGCTCGCTTGCCGCCACCAGAGACAGGAAGGCCAGGAACGAGCCAGACGCGGTCAACAGATGCACCGAGAATGCCCGCGCCTGCGGCCAGGTGACCTTTTTCTTCGGCCTGGGTATCCGGTCGGTGATCTTTTTGGCGGCATTCCTGGCGGTTGTGTTCTTGCTCACGGGCCCCGCCAATCCAGTTTGCAGATTTCGGCCGAGCGGCCGGCAAAGTTCCAGTTGTGGCCGAACGCCCGCATCTTGCTTTTGTCGGACCTGGCCACGATGATCTCCGGCGCGATCCAGTATTCCGAGTTGCCGATCACGGTATCCTTCTCGCGATCCTTGCCGGGAATCGGTGTGACCGCCCCGTCGATGATCTTCGGTATCTGGAAAATACGGGTCTTGTCACGCGTCTCGTAGGTGATCGGCACCTGCTCGACACCGAGGAACTTGCCGACAAGGATCGACAACAGCGAGGTTGTTCCGCCGGCCTTCCCGGTGAAGATCCTGGTCAGCGCTTTCACCGCATAGACGGAGGCGCGCTTGTCGATGAACAGGCCTGCGGTCCAGTTGCCGCGGCTCATATAGCCGGGGATTTCCATGACCAGACCGAGATTGAGGCCGGACAGGTCGACCTCGCCGAAATGGCCTGCGTCGATGCGGAAGCCCGCCCAGGTCTGACAATAACCCTCCGTCGGCGGATGGCTGCCAAGCGACAGCACGCAAGGACAAAAAACCGTGCAATTGCAGGAGAGTACGAGCTCTCCTTTCATTGCCCAGCCTTGCTCTGCCATGGAATTATCCCCCGTCATGCCGAGACTACTAGCAGGGCGACTGCCCAGACAAGCAGTATCGCACCGGCCACTCGGGTTGGAAGGCTGCCGGTGGTCTGTTTTTCGATCAAGGTGAACAGGCCGATCAGCGCCATCCAGAACACGTTCATCGCGCCGACGGCAAACATCACCAGCATCAGCGCCCAGCAGCAGCCGAGGCACCACAGGCCCTGCTTCAGCCCTAGCCGGAAGATGCCACCCGGCTCCGCGCTCCAGTTGGAAAACAGTGTCGAGAACGGGTTCCGGCATTTTGTCAGGCAGGCCTGCTTGAGGCTGCTGAACTGGTAGAGGCCGGCAACCAGCAGCGCGGCCGCCGCGGCAAGGCCGCTCACCGGATCGAGCAATCGAGCGGAGGACGCAAATGCGTGGACGAGCAACGTCAGCACCGCGAAGCCGATAGAGGCGACAAGCCATGTCGAGAGGTAGCCGGCAGCCAGGACCAGCGGGTGGACCACCGGTTCGCCCTTGATGCGGGCGGTGTCGGCGATTTCACAATAGGTACGGATCATCGGCGCCGCCGACGGCAGCATCGTCGCCACAGCCATCGAAAACCACATCACGATCAACGCCAGAAGCTGTGCGCCGCCGGCATCAAGTGGTGCGGGCGTCAGGCACATGCCGAAGAAGCGGTCGAGGACATCCGGCAGCGGCAGTTGCGGCAGATATCGCAGGACCACATCGCCTGGTACGCCGGGGAGCCGGCCTTCGGCGCCGCGGATCGCCATGGCGCCGAGAATGAACCAGGCGAGCAGAATGCCGCCGGCGATGGCGATGTTGACCGTCAGGCGGGGGCTGCGGGCCAGGCTTGCCGTGGCGCGGCCGGCGCGGTCGAGATGGCTGAAATCGTCCTGCTGGCCGGTCATGACAACCGAATGAGCCTAATCGCCGCGTTGATCAAGCCGCATGGTCTGACCTATATCCATGGGTAGACACCTGCATCGCAAACTGGAAGTCCAATTTGGATCATCGCGAGACAGCACGGATACTGGTAGCCGGCAGCGGCCCTGCCGGACTGATCGCGGCGCTCGGTTTCGCCGAGGCGGGCTTTCCGGTAACCCTGGTCGGACCCGAAGCAGGCGGACCCGATGGCCGGACCACGGCGCTGATGAACCCTGCTCTCAAGGTTCTCGATCGGCTGGGCGTGCTGGCCGAACTTGCGCCGAAGGCCGCGCCGCTGAAGGTCATGCGCATCGTTGATGCGACCAGCCGGCTGATCCGCAGCCCGGTGGTGACTTTTCGCGCCATGGAGATCGGCGAGGAGCAGTTCGGGCTCAACCTGCCCAACAGTGCGCTGAACCCGACGCTGGCCAAGTCCGTCGCGGCCCATCCCGGCATCGAATGGCTGACGTCGATGGTCGAGAGTTGGCGTCTGGACGCCGATCAGGCGCATGCCGTCTTGACTGATGGTCGCGAAGTCTCGGCCGCGCTTGCGGTCGCTGCCGATGGGCGCCTGTCGCCGGCGCGCGAGGCGGCAGGCATAGTGGCCTCGGTGCGATCCTACCGCCAAGCGGCGCTGGTGCTGAATTTTGGCCATCGCAGCGAACACGGCTTCACCTCGACCGAGTTCCACACAGAGACCGGGCCGTTCACCCAGGTGCCGTTGCCCGGCAACCGCTCCAGCCTCGTCTGGGTGGTGAAACCGGAGACGGCGAAGGACCTCGCCGCACTCGATGACGCGACGCTTTCCGAGCGTGTCGAGCAGCAGATGCAGTCGATGCTGGGCCGGGTGTCGGTCGAGCCCGGCCGACAAATTTACCCGCTATCAGCGGCATCACCGGGGCGCTTCGCGCAAAACCGGGTGGCGCTGGTCGGCGAGGCTGCACATGTATTCCCGCCGATCGGAGCCCAAGGTCTCAACCTCGGCATCAGGGACATCGAGGATCTGATTGGAACCGCTGATGAAAATCGCGGCGACCCCGGCGCCGCGAAGGCCCTGGCCGCCTATGATTCCAGGCGCCGTCCCGACATTCTGGCGCGTTCCGGCGCGGTCAATCTGCTCAACATGTCGCTGCTTTCGGACATGCTGCCGGCGCAGATGGCACGCAGCGCCGGCCTCAATGTGCTCCGCAGTTTCGCGCCGCTGCGCGCCTTTTTCATGCGCGAAGGCTTGAGGCCGGGCAGCGGCTTTGCGGCGCTTACCGGCGGTTCAGGGAAACAGGTCCGGCGGTAAGATGCCGTGGCGGATCATGTAGAGCAGCCCGGTCACTGTCAGCACCGAGAGACAGGTGGTGATCATGACGCTGGCCGAGGCGCGTTGCACCCAGACGCCATATTGCTGGGCGATGACGAAGACGTTGGTTGCGGTCGGTAATGCCGCCAAAAGCACGGCTGAAAAAACCCAGATTTCGGAAAAGTTCCCGATCCAGCTCAGCACGACGTAGCAGAGCAATGGATGCAGGATCAGCTTCAGCGCCGCGATCGACGCCAGTTCATGCGGCACGCGGTTGAGCGGCCGGAGCGCAAGCGTCACGCCCATGGCAAACAGGGCACAAGGGGCGGCCGCCCGAGACAGATATTCGAGCAGGCGATCGACCGGCTGCGGTGGGTGAAAGCCGAGATAGGCGGCGCCGACGCCAAGCGCGGTCGCGATGATGAACGGGTGCAGGACGATTTTCCTGACTACGCCGAGGATGAGCCGCCACGGCGATGTCTTGTCGTCGCCCGACAGCGCCATCATCATGGGCGCGATGGCGAAATGCATGATATTTTCGAAGCAGAAGATCAGCGCGACGGGAACCGCCGCCTGTTCGCCGAAGGCGAGCAGCGCCAGTCCCGGCCCCATATAGCCGATATTGCCATAGGCCGCGGCCAGCGCCTTGATCGTCGATTGGGCGATCTCGCCGCGAGACGCCGTCACCGACCATACGAACATGATCGAGAAGGTCGTGTAGGTGGAAAACACCGACCCGAAGATGAAGCGCCATTCGGTCAACTGTTCGAACGGCGTGCGGGCCAGCAATTGGAAGAACAGGGCAGGAAGCGCGACATAGACGATGAAGGTGTTCATCCAGCCAAGCGTCGGCATTGGACTGACACGCCACTGCGCCAAATAAAGCCTGATCCCAGACCTAAGTCGGGCTCGATTTTTGGCCACGGTGTGTGTAAATTCAAAGTCTTAGAGCGCTCTTCGCACATTCGAGGGGACGCCGGGCGCTCTAGAGGCTTAGTGGTGTGTATGATGAAAACGGCCAAATTTTCGATCGGACAGGTGGTTCGTCATCGGCTGTTTCCGTTCCGCGGCATCATTTTCGATGTCGATCCGCAATTTGCCAACACCGACGAATGGTACGAAGCCATCCCGGCCGACGTGCGGCCGCGCAAGGACCAGCCGTTCTATCACCTGCTCGCCGAGAATTCGGAAACCGAATACATCGCCTATGTCTCCGAGCAGAACCTGCTCGAGGATCAATCGGGCGAACCGGTCCGGCATCCACAGATCGGCGAGATGTTCGACAAGCGGCCCGACGGACGCTATGAGCCAAAACGCCAGTCGAGACACTGACATCACCTTGCATCGACGTGACGACAACAAAAAAGCGGGGCATGACCCCGCTTTTTGTCGCTCCGGTATCTGTCCCGGCGATTAGTTGGCGGCTTTGGCCTTGGCCTGCTCATCCTTGAGCTTCTTGGCGAAGTCCTGGTTGTTCTTGACGACGAAATCCTGAAGTTTTTTCTGCCGATCCTCGATGTCCGACTGCTGCAGCGGCGCGCCGTCAAAGGCGCCGCTGAAGCCGGTCAAGGCAACCTTGATTGGATTTGGCTGACTCTGGAAGTTGATCGAGGTCAGCGTGATCGCCTGTCCCTTCTTGAAGGACGCGACGAGCGCGTCGGTCAGCGGCACTTCGGCAACGCAACGGTCGGCGAAGCAAATGACATAATCCAGCTTCGTCGCCTTGCCGGCGTCTATTTGCAGGGCGATGCCGGGGGGCACCAGGCGACCTGGGGGAACCGTGACCTGGAAGACCTTGCGGTTTACCTTGCCCTTCAACTCGATCAGGCTGACGCCGGTGACGAACTGGCCGTTGCCGGCAGTGATGATGTTCTGGACATTGCAGATGTCGACATCTTCCTGCTTGGTGCAGGCCTTGAACCAACCCTGCGGAATCTGTTGCTGTGCCGAAGCGGTGGGAAGTCCGGCGCCCAGAAAGCCGACCACGCCCGCGGCCAGGACCGAAAGGCGGTATGCGTTGCTGTTCAGGCTCGTCATGTCGTGCATTTCCTCTCAAATGATCCCGGGACCGGCTTCTTCGCGCCGTGTGGTCCTGCTACCTGTTGCCGAATTGAGGCAACAGAATGACTTCGGAGCGCGTGTTACACTGCATGAGCAGCCGAATCCAGCCCGCCGCCTGCAATTCTTGGCCTCGCAATTTGGGTCGTGCGATTTGAGTTGATGTATCTGGCCGGAGCGCCGCGGCGCCATGTTAGGGTGCACTCCGAATCATCAAGCCGCCCAGTAAGGAGACGGTCATGGGCCGCATTCTTGTTTGGCTGATCGCCGCAATTTCGTTCTTCGCCTTTGCACCCGGCGTGGCGATGTCGGAACCGAAACATGCCATCGCCATGCAGGGCGAGCCGGCGCTGCCAGCCGACTACCAGCATTTCGACTACGTCAATCCCGATGCGCCCAAGGGCGGCAACATCACTTACTGCGTCGTCGGCAGCTTCGACAATCTGAACCCGTTCATCCTGAAGAGCCTGCGCACCACGGCGCGCGGCATGCAGGACCTCATTTTCGGCAATCTCGTCTTCGAGCCGTTGATGATGCGCAACTACGACGAGGCCTTCAGCCTCTATGGCCTGCTCGCAGACACAGCCGATATGGATCCCGAGCGCAAGTGGATCGAGTTCCATCTCAACCCAAAAGCGAAGTGGTCGGACGGTGAGCCGGTGACGCCGGATGACGTGCTGTTCACCTACGATGTCTTCACCGACAAGGGCCGCCCGCCCTACAGGGATCGCATGAGCCTGATCGCCAAGCTCGAAAAGACCGGCGATCACAGCGTGCGCTTCACCTTCAACGACAAGGCCAATCGCGAGACCCCCTTGATCATCGCGCTGACGCCGATCATCCCAAAGCACGCCTTCAACAAGGATACCTTCGACAAGACGACGCTGAAGCCGGTGATCGGCAGCGGTCCCTACACCATCGACAAGGTGCAGCCGGGACAGCGCATCGTGTTCAAGCGCAACCCGAATTACTGGGGCAAGGACATCCCTTCCAAGCGCGGCTTCGACAATTACGACCAGATCACCATCGAGTACTTCCTCAACGCCAATGCCAAGACGGAAGCGTTCAAGAAAGGCATCTGCGCCATTTACGATGAGGGCGATCCGGTCAAGCGCGAGCGCGATATCGATTTTCCCGCCTTTCATCGCGGCGAGGTGATCGCCGAGACCTTCGACACCGGCATACCGCCCGTGGTGACCGGCTTCCTGTTCAACACGCGGCTGGAGAAGTTTTCCAATCCGGAGGTGCGGCGCGCGCTCGGCATGCTCTACGACTTCGAATGGGCCAACAAGAACCTGTTCGGCGGCAAGTACACGCGCACGATGAGCTACTGGCAGAATTCCGAACTTTCCGCGCTCGGCCATCCCGCCAGCGACAGGGAAAAGGCGCTGCTGGCGCCCTACCCCGGCCGCGTGCCGGCCGATGTCATGGACGGCAGCTGGCGCCCGCCGGTGAATGACGGCACCGGCCAGGACCGCAAGGTGCTGAAGCTGGCGTTCGACCTGCTGAAGAGCCAGGGCTACGCCGTTAGGGACGGCGTCCTGCTGGATCCCAAGGGAAACCCGTTCGGTTTCGAGATCCTGACGGCGTCGCAGGACGAGGAACGCTTTGCCGCCATCTATCAGCGCTCGCTGGAAAAGATCGGCATCGCGGTGACCATCCGCAGCCTCGAAGCCGACCAGATCCAGTCGCGCAAGCAGCGTTTCGACTTTGAGGTTCTTGTCGGGTCGAGCGGGTTCAGCAACTCGCTGTCTCCCGGTATGGAGCAGAACCTTCGCTGGGGTTCTTCAGAGGCCAAAAGAGAAGGTTCATTCAATCTGGCCGGCGTCGCCGATCCGGCGGTCGACGCGGCGATCGACGCGATGCTGAGAGCACGGACCAAGGAAGACTATGTCGCCGCCGTGCGCGTGCTCGACCGATTGCTGATCTCCGGCAATTACATGGTGCCGATGCAGTACAACGCGCAGCAATGGCTCGCTTACTGGAATTACCTGGATCATCCCAAAAAGACTCCCATATTCGGTTATCAATGGCCGACATGGTGGCGCAAGCCGAACTGAGCGTAGCCGAGATCATGCTCGGTAAAACGCTCGGCTGCAGGAGATCAAGATGAGCGATGACAATTCCATTACCATCGACGTGGTCTCCGACGTCGTCTGCCCCTGGTGCTTCGTCGGCCAGAAGCGGCTGGACAAGGCGATTGCCGCTGCCGGCGACGTCGAGGTTCATGTGCGCTGGCGGCCGTTCCAGCTCGACCCGACCATCCCGCCCGGGGGCAAGGACCGGCGCGAATACATGCTGGCCAAATTCGGCAGCGACGAGCGCATCCGCCAGATGCATGCCCGCATAGAGCCGCTCGGCGAGGCCGAAGGCATCGATTTCGCTTTCGACGCCATCAAGGTCGCCGCCAACACGCTGGACGCGCATCGCGTCATCCGCTGGGCGGGCGCCGCCGGTGAAGCCGTGCAGAACCGGCTCGTGCGCCGGCTGTTCCAACTGTATTTCGAGAAAGGCGGCAATATTGGCGACCACGCCGTGCTGATCGATGCCGCCCGCGAGGCCGGCATGGACGCTGCCGTGGTCGAAACGCTCCTGCCGACCGATGCCGACGTCGAGGAGGTGCGCACAGAAATCGCCACGGCATCGCGGATGGGGATCACTGGCGTGCCGTGCTTCCTGCTCGAAGGCAAATACGCCGTCATGGGCGCGCAGGACGCCGACACGCTGACTGATGCCATCCGCCAAGTCGCGGCCGCAAAGGCCAAGGGCGAACTGGAAAAGGCCGGCTAGAGCCTGTTCCATCCCGATGGAAATCGGGATGGGCTCTATCTCCTTGTTTGAGCATGATCTCTGGACAAAACGGTTTCCCGTTTGTCCGATAAAACCGGCAACCACTTTTCGGGATCATGCTCGGGTTATTTCACCGTCACCTTGGCTTTGCTGAGGAAGAAGCCATGCCCGTTGCTGCCCGTGCAGGTCAGTCCCTTGGTTGACGACTGGCAGGTAAACGGCCCTTTGCTCCAGCTGTTGCCATAGGCCAGCTTCGCGACATCGCTGCAGCAGCCCTGCTCTCCCGGATTCTTGATCAATGTCGCCGGGCCGTTCGGCCCAAGGATCACGGTGACGTAGCTGGGCTCGACGCGCGAACAGCTCAGTTCCGGACCGCCATCCTGTGGTTCGTAGGTGCTGGTGCCGCCCTTCGGCGTGTAGATGCAGCCGATGTTGCCGGACGGAGCATTGAACTCGATTTGCCCTTCGGCGCTTGCCGGAATGGTCTGGCTGACGGCATGCGCAAGAGGCAGCCAGGCAAGAGCGTCACCATTGCGGGAACGGCTGCGCGTGCAAGCATTGGGGAGCTTCCTTGTTGGGGACCGGACATGCATCGGTGCCGACAGTGCCCGGCAAGGTTCATTCCAGTGCGCTTGATTGTCAAACGGTGTTGAGCTGCAGCTAAAAAGCGCGTGCCACCTCATGAACAGTCGCTTTACAGGAGGGACGATCTTGCGTGCCCAACCATGATGGCCGGTGAAATGATTCGGGCGGCCTGGGGCGATCACGGACGGCATTTTTCGGGCGATCCGGTTAGCGCGCGGTGGGAAAACCGGCCGACGGGCAGGCCTTTTGGTCACAAAGCCGTGTATGAGCCTTCCCTCAGGAAATATTTTCGCACATCTGAGCGTTCCCGCAACACATTGAAACAAAGAGCAAATTCGGCCCAAAGACGGCGCTCTCGCAGCACCAACTGTTGCCTCATGGCAACGGGGGTGGGCTGCCTCACATTCGCCGGGATAAAATTCATAGAAAATGATCAATTGGTGTTACTATCCGTAACAAAACTAAAAAAGGTTTGGGCGGGATTGTGATTCGGGTCGACAGACCGCGACGTTCAATATCGGCACTTTGGAACCGCGACGCCCCCGCCGGGCCGTCGCCCCTGACGCCAGTATCGTCGATGCGGACCTTCTGGGGACTGATGCGGGCCTACTGGTTCTCGGACCGGTGGAGAGAGGCCTGGGCTCTCACCGTCGTCCTCGCACTCATCATAGCCCTGTCGAGCAAGGCCGACGTCTGGTTTACCGTGTTGGCGGGCGAACTGGCGGCCTCAATCGCTTTT
This sequence comes from Mesorhizobium sp. M0029, assembly GCF_040323735.1. Lineage (NCBI taxonomy): Bacteria > Pseudomonadati > Pseudomonadota > Alphaproteobacteria > Hyphomicrobiales > Phyllobacteriaceae > Mesorhizobium > Mesorhizobium sp. M0029. The sequence goes on along the minus strand of NZ_JAMYVF010000013.1, from coordinate 173,882 downwards.
TTCCACGACGCCGCGAATACCACGCCCCTTGAATCGGTGCTTACCAATGCCGGCCTGCTTGTGCTGCTGGTCGTGTTCAAGGACATGGGAATCATAGGCGCCTGCAAATTTGTATCGGCGACATTGCATCGCAAATGGCGCGCCTGGCTGAACGCGCGTTTCAATGCGGCGCTGCTCGATACCAACCATACGCACTACCACGCCCAGAATGGCTCGCCAGATGCGCCAGCGCCCGACAACATTGATCAGCGCGTGCAGGAATCCATCAAAGACATGGCGGGCGGCGCCATCGGGCTTGCCCAAGGTGTCTTCGGCGTCTTCACCTCACTTTATTTTGTCGGCGGCGCTTTGCTGGCGAATTCCGTGGAGGTAAAAGGCCTGGATGCCCTCGGCAGCTATGGCAGCGCCGTCCTCGCTCTGCTGGCGGTTGCCATCTACGTGCCCGTCAATACCTGGATCGCGATCAAACTCGGCGGAATGCTGGAGTGGCTCAACGTCAGGATGCAGAAGGCCGAAGGCACCTATCGCAGCGAGCTGATCACTTTGTTGCGCCGCAGTTTCCATGTGTCGGCGTCGCAAGGCGAAGACGTGCAAAAGACGATACATGGACGGCTCTATCTCGATATCGATACGACCTGGTCGAAGCTCAACATCGTCAACACCCTCTATGCGGGATTCGAATCGGTCTATAATTTCGTCGGGGCCAAAGTTGTCGCCTACGGACCTGGTCTGGTGCCGTTCATCCACAACGGCGTCGACCTCAAGGGCTACATAACCGGTTCCGAGCAGGTCAACGCGCTGATCAGCAAATGTTCCTGGTTCATCCATGTCATGCCGAGTCTCGCCACCTTGCGGGCCAACAGCCAGCGCGTCATTGAATTGGCGCACGCCATTGAAAACGTCCAACAGCCGCAGGACTTCTACAGCCAGACCGGCCGTTCCGACTTCCACTATGCCAGCCAGAACCCGGTCTTCGGCCTGACCATCCAGAAGCTTGAACTGGCGCATCAGGGTGAAGACGCCACGCCGTTCCTGAGCGCAGCCAATCTGCGCTTTCGGCGCGGCGAGTGGGCATTCCTCAAGGGCGAATCCGGCTGCGGCAAGACTTCGCTGATCAAGGCGATCAACGGCTTGTGGCCTTATGGCCGCGGCACCATCGTCTTCCCTGACGGTGTGAGGAGCTTCTATGCCGCCCAGGAGGTCAAGCTGCAGCAGGTGTCGCTGAAGCAGCTGGTGTGCCTGCCCGGCTCCGAGGACGACTATGGCGATGCGCAGGTCGCGGCAGCCCTGCACAAGGCCGGCCTTGGCGATTTCATCGAACACATGGCCGATGAAAGCCGCGAGGGAAAGATCTGGGACCAGCTGCTGTCCGGCGGCCAGAAGCAGAAGCTGGTTGTGGCCCGCATCGTGCTGCAGCAACCGGGACTGCTGTTCCTCGACGAAGCGACCGGCGCGCTCGATCCGGATGGCAAGATCGCCTTCCACCAGGCCATCAAGGACAACTGTCCCGATGTCACGGTGATCAGCATCATGCATGAGGCGGTGCCGCCACGTTCGGCCTCGGGCGAGGAATTCTACCACAGCGTGGTCGCGATCGCCGACGGCGTCGCCACCAAGAGGCCGCTTGTTCCGAACCTTCCGCGCGAGCTCACCACCATCCTTACGCAGCCGCGGCCGGTCGAGGACAAATGGATGCGTTTTTCACGCCGGCTGAAGCAGAAATAGCAGCCACGCCGAAGCGCGTTCCGCCACTGGCGGCGGGGCACTCGCTCCCTCCCCCTTCAATAATCATCACAGTCTCGCGATTGGGCCGGCTCCCGGCTGTTTTCCTCCACCCCCGCGATTGACTCGCCAAGATGCGCTCCTATGTTGCGCCCGCTCGCTGAATTCCAACTCGAACCCGCGAGCAGAAAGGTCACCGCGCCATGCCTGGCGACAGTAGTCGAACGCAACCGCCGTCCGCCTCGATGTGACCTCTAACGGCTCACGTCCCGCCGGACGGCAAGAAGTGAGCCATGAACGAATTTACCCCCGTCGTAGCGGGCGACGATGCCGTCGCTATCGCGCGTATCCTTGCCAATGATCACGTCGCCGATGTCGTCGAGGCCCTGAACCGGGAAGCTCGCGATACCGCGATAGAACTGCTTTGCGAAATGCCGTTCGAGCGGCTGGTCGAGATCTTCGACCAGCCTGAACTCGACGGCGCCTCCGATCTGGCCGAGGCGCTGCCGCGCGCCAAGGCGTGCAAGCTCCTGACCGCCATGTCGGTCGACCGCGCCGCCGATATCCTGCGCGAACTGGACGAACCGGCGCGCTCCGAGCTGCTCGGCGGGTTGGTCCCGCCGCTGCGGGCAACGCTGCTTTCCATTCTCGGCTATCCCGAAGGCAGCGCCGCCTCAATCATGACGACCGAATTCGTCAGCGTGCCGTCGGACTGGTCCGTCGGGCGCACGCTCGACTACATCCGCAAGGTGGAGCGGACGCGGGAGACCGTCTACGCCATCTACATCGTCGATCCAGACACGCATGTGCTGGTGCGCTCGACCGGCCTGCGCCGGCTGATCACCGGCGAGCCGGACGATCCGATCCTGTCGGTGGCGCCGGATCGCGCCCCGGTGACGGTGACGCCGCTGACCGATCGCGAGACACTGGCGCAGACGATCTCCAAATATGACCTGCTCGCGGTTCCCGTCGTCGACCACGGCAAGATCCTCGGCATCGTCACCATCGACGACATCATCGACACCATGATCGAGGAGACGACCGAGGACGCGCATCGTTTCGGCGGCATGGAGGCGCTCGACGAGCCCTACATGAAGATGAGCTTTCTCGCGATGATCAAGAAGCGCGGCGGCTGGCTGTGCGCGCTGTTCATCTCGGAGATGCTGACCGCCAATGCCATGCAAAGCTATGAAGGCGAACTGCAAAAAGCGATCGTGCTCACTCTGTTCATCCCGCTGATCATGAGCTCGGGCGGCAATTCCGGTTCGCAGGCGACCTCGCTCGTCATTCGCGCGCTGGCGCTGCGCGAGATCGGCCTTCGCGACTGGTGGCGGGTGGCGTTGCGCGAATTGCCCACCGGCTTCGTGCTCGGCGCCATGCTTGGCGTGGTCGGCATCTGCCGCATCGCGCTCTGGCAATATATGGGCTTCTACGATTATGGGCCGCATTGGCCGCTGATCGCGGCGACCGTGGGGGCAGCACTCGTCGGCATCGTCACCTTCGGCTCGCTGTCGGGGTCGATGCTGCCGTTCGCGCTGAAACGGATCGGCTTCGATCCGGCGAGCGCCTCGGCGCCGTTCGTCGCCACGCTGGTCGATGTCACCGGCCTGGTGATCTATTTCTCGGTGGCGCTGGTCATCCTGCGCGGCACTTTGTTGTAATAAGCTTCAGGCCTCCCATCGCGGTGGCAACAGCGGCTGCCATGGGGGGTTCTTCAAGATCGAGCGCGCGGGCGTCAATCGACCCGCACGCCGTTCTTCACGCGGTAGGTGGGCTTGTACATGGTGACCAGTTCCTCCGCTGCCGTCGGGTGGACGGCCATGGTGCGGTCGAAATCATCCTTGGTGACGCCGGCCTTCAGCGGAATGCCGAGCAACTGCGCCATCTCGCCGGCGTCCGGCCCGAGGATGTGCGCGCCGAGCACTTTTCGCGTGGCGCCATCGACCACCAGCTTCGTCAGCATCTTTTCGTCGCGGCCCGACAGCGTGTGCCGCATCGGCCGGAATGTGGCGCGGTAGATTTCGATATCGGAGTAGCGCTTGACGGCATCGTCCTCGGACAGCCCGACGGTGCCGATCTCCGGCTGTGAGAAGACGGCGGTCGGAATGGTGTCGTGGTCGGGCGCGGTCGGATTGCCCTTGAATGCGGTCTCGATGAAGCACATGGCTTCGTGGATCGCCACAGGCGTCAACTGCACGCGGTTGGTGACGTCGCCGATCGCCCAGATGTTGTCGATGTTGGTGCGGGAATACTGGTCGACAACGATGGCGCCGGTTATGCCGAGCTCGATACCGACGCCTTCCAGGCCCATATTCTCGGTGTTTGGGAGGCGGCCGATGGCGAGCATGACCTGGTCGACGGTCAGCACCTTGCCGCCGGTGACCAACGCATCCAGCCTGCCGTCAGGCCGCTTGCGGACCCATTCCGACACGGCGTGGCAGAGGATCTTGATCCCCTTCTTTTCCATGGTTTCGTGCAACATGTGCCGCAGGTCCATGTCGAAGCGCGACAGGATCTCCTTGCCGCGATAGACCAGCGTGGTGTCGACGCCCAAGCCGTGGAAGATATTGGCGAATTCGACGGCGATATAGCCGCCGCCCTCGATCATGATCGCCTTCGGCAGTTGCTTGAGGTCGAACACCTCATTGGAAAAGATGCAATGCTCGTGACCGGGCAACGCCGGGTGCGGCGCCGGCCGGCCGCCGGTGGCGATCAGGATCTGGTCGGCGGTGACGGTGCGGTCATCGCCCAGGAGATGCACGACATGCGGGTCGACCAGCATGGCGCGCGAGTGGAACGTCTCGCCGCCGGCGCCTTTCACGTTCTTTTCGTAAATCGCTTCCAGACGGGCAATCTCGCGGTCCTTGTTGGCGACCAGCGTCGGCCAGTCGAAGCTGGCCTCGGGCACCGTCCAGCCATAGCCGGCGGCGTCGGCAAAATGCTCGGGAAATTGCGAGGCATAGACATAGAGTTTTTTCGGCACGCAGCCACGGATGACGCAGGTGCCGCCATAGCGGTATTCCTCCGCGATGCCGACACGTTTGCCGAGCGCTGCCGCCACGCGCGCCGCCCGAACCCCGCCGGAGCCGCCGCCGATGACGAAGAGATCGTAGTCGTAGCCGGCCATGCTGCTGTTCCTTGCCCCAAGAAATGTTTGAGACAGGTAGGCTGCATGAAGCCAAAAGAAAAGCCCGGTTTCCACCGGGCTTTCTGGTCCAGCGGCAAGGATGCCGGTGGCGAAATCAGACGTCTTAGTTCTTCGGCGCTTCCGGCTGGTCACCGTCTGCGGGCGCATCGCCGTCGGCAGGTGCAGCGCCATCGGCGGGGGCAGTTGCGTTATCCGGCGCAGGCGCGGCCGGAGCAGCGGCCTTCGCGGCGGCTGCCAGCGTTTCGCCGACCTGCTGGGCGAGATCGCGCGCCAGGCCGTTCTGCCAGATGTCGGCGGCCTTGACCAGTTCGCGCGTCACGTTGGGGCCGTTGTCGAGCAGCTTCTTGCCGGCATCGGAATTGTAGAAGGCGGCGATGTCGGTGAGATCCTTCTCGGAGAACACCTTGGCATAGGCCAGCGCTGCTTCCTTCTCCAGATCGGCACGGCGCGAGGCCAGCGCCAGTGCCTTCTCGCTTACGGTCTTGCCGATCAGCTCCTGCATATCAGGGTTCTTCTGGATAAGCTGCTGCTCGAGCGAGGCCGCCGCTTGCGGCAGGATGTTGTCGAACGAGTCGGTCGCGTGGATTGCCGTGACCGCCGCCCGTGCCGCCTTCAGATGCGATTCAGTGATCTCCTGCGAGAACGCCGGGGAAGAGAAGGCGAAAACGGCCGAAGCCGCCAGAACGGCGCAAAGATTGCGAACCCGGTTATGCAACATCATGATCGGTAGAACTCCCTGGTTTTCGGGCGGCATGGACGGTTTGGATGCCGTCGCCGCCGGCGATGATGGCCGCTGACGCCAGCCCGATGAAAAGACCATGCTCGACCACACCAGGAATGGCATGGAGAGCATTCGAAAGCGCTCTTGTATCCGGAATGCGGCCAAAAGATGCATCGAGGATAAAATGGCCGCCGTCTGTAACAAAAGGCTGGCCCCCCGTCATCCTCAATGTAACCGGGCCGGAAAGGCCGAGACTTTTGGCCGCTGCCGCGACCGCGATTTCGGTGGCGCGCAGGCCGAACCGGTTGACTTCGATCGGCAAGGGAAACTGGCCAAGGGTGTCGACCATCTTCGAGCGATCGGCAATGACGATCATGCGCTGAGATGCCGCCGCGACGATCTTCTCGCGCAGCAGCGCGCCGCCGCCGCCCTTGATCAGTGTCAGCGCCGCGTCGATCTCGTCGGCGCCGTCGACGGTAAGGTCGAGCTCGGGCGTTTCCTCAAGCGTCGACAGCGGCACGCCAAGTTCGCGGCAAAGGGCTGCAGTGCGCTCCGACGTCGGCACGCCGATGACGGTCAAGCCCGCGGCGATCTTTTCGGCCAGCAGCCGCACGAATTCGTCGGCCGTCGTCCCGGTGCCGATGCCGATGCGCATGCCGTCGCTGACATGGGCAAGGGCTGCCCGCGCGGCCTCGACTTTCAACTGCCTCGCATCCATGCTCGCCCCAGGGGTTTGGCTTGGTTCTGATTTTTCTGGATGCGCGCTCCTAGCACTTTTGCCCGCAGGGTCAAAGACTTTGGCTCGCACCGGCTTGCCTGAAAGAAGCGCAGCCGCTATCGCCTGCCTGCAATGCATCAGCCACAGGACAGGCCATGACCCAACCGATCATCGTGTTCGACCTCGACGGGACGCTGATCGACACGGCGCCGGATCTGCTCGACAGCCTCAACCACAGCCTTGCCGCCAGCGAGCTTGCCGCTGTCGACGAGGCCGGCTTCCGGCGTTTTGTCGGCCAGGGCGGACGGGTGATGATCGAGCGCGCGCATACCGCGCAGCAGAAATCGCTGGCGGTGGAGGAGCACGACAGGCTGCTGAAGGTGTTCCTCGACCACTACACACTCAACATCCCCGGCAAGTCGCGCCCCTACCCCGGTGTCGTCGAAGCCATCGCCCGCTTCGAGAAGGCCGGCTATCTGCTCGCCATCTGCACCAACAAATATGAGGCGAATTCGAAAGCGCTGATCGAGGCGCTCGGCCTGACAAAGCATTTCGCCGCGATCGCCGGCCAGGACACGTTCGCCTTCCGCAAGCCCGACCCGCGCCATCTGACCGAGACCATCCGGCTCGCCGGCGGCGATCCGCATCATGCGCTGATGGTCGGCGATTCGCAGACCGACATCGACACCGCCAAGGCAGCCGGCATTCCGGTGGTCGCCGTCGATTTCGGCTACACCGACCGCCATGTCAGAGAATTCGAGCCGTCGGCGGTGATTTCGCATTTCGACGCGCTGACGCTCGACCTGGCGGAACGGCTGATTGCAGCTGCGGCCGGCTGAGCGAAACGGGCGATTGCGCGGCAGCGCCTGCCCTCGCCTATTTCAGGCACAGAAGGCCGGCGCATCGCCTTGACTTCACAACCCTGCCTCCCTTATATCGCGGCTCGCTTGGCCTTCGGGCAACGAGCGGGCGATTAGCTCAGCGGGAGAGCACACCCTTCACACGGGTGGGGTCGCAGGTTCAATCCCTGCATCGCCCACCATTTTCTTTCCCTGAACAGCGCACTCCAAGCCAGCACTCCTAGCAGCTGCAACTCGCCCCTTCCCCACCAAAATTCTTCTGCGCGAATTTCAAGGCGCTTGAGTAGCTCGTGTAGCTCTGGAACTGGCAGACATCGGAGCCGTTGCGCACCTTCATCTGCTCGAGATCCCAGAACGAAACCTCGATGTGATCGTTGGCGCAATAGACCGTGTATTTTTCAGGCTCCAGCGCGTTGGCTTTCTGCAGCGGCATGGAGACGGCTGGAATGCAAAGCGCGGAAAGTGCAAGCATGACGGCGTGACGCGTGCGCATGTAAAAACCTCTGGAGTGAGAACAGCCCGTATTTGTCGCGACGATAGTGAGCGGCGCATCGCGGCTTTTTTACGCGCCCTTGTCTTCGCCCCGCTCGGGCCTTCAGTGTTTCTATATGCTGGTCCATATCTCCAATGTGTTGGCCTTGATGATCGGCACCGCACGGGCTGTCACCAGTCGGCCAGCGGCAACCGTGAGGTCGGCGGCCAGCAGTTCGGCGGCGCCACGGTCGGCGTCGTTGTAGGGGTTGTAGCGAACTTCGTTCTTGCCGGCGGCAGCGGCGACACGTTCTTCGCCAGGGTTTGGAATGCCCCAGCCCAAGGCCCGCATTTTTGCGGAAAGCGCCCCGGCGTCCTCGCGCGCCATGCCGGCGAACTGGACGTAAACCGTCTGTGGGCTCTGCTGGATACGCAGCCGGTCCTTCAGCGTGTTGAGTGCGTTGCGATCCTGCTCACCGATAACAGTCTGGCCGTCGGCTGCCGAAAGGGCGAGATCGGCAACCGCCCGGCGCGCGCCGGCAAACACAGCCAGCCAGTCCGGGCGTTCCCACAATTCAGGCGGTACCCCAAGCAGGGTCTCAAGCACGTTGCGGCGCCCCGCCGGTGTCAGCCCGCTTATGCTTTGCAGGCCGGCCATCTCGACGAGAGCCGCGACGATCTTCTGCCGTTCGACCACCGGAAGGTCTGCGTCTTCGAGGACGGCAATCAGGTCACCGCGCAGTGCATCATTTGCGCCGTCGAGCAGCTTGACGCGAGCCGCCAGTTCGTCGGCCGCGGTTCCATTGGGGCCGCGGTTCTTCAGTGAATCCGTCCATTCGATGAGAGGGTCGAAATTGAGGCTCGTGAGCCTTTCAAGCTCGGCAACCGGGAGCCGATACTGCTCGACGTTGAACGCCCCCGTAGCGTCGGCTGGAATGAAGAACGCATCGACCTCAAATTCCGGCTCCCTCACCTCTCCCTTCACGGCCGCCGACACCGAGGACACCGCGAGCTTCCAATAGGCATAAGGGACCGGCACGCCGTCGACCGGCTGGTCCGCGGGCCGGAAGACAGGACCACTGAAGATGGTCACCCGATTGGCGAGCGGATTGTGCTGCGAGCGAACCCAGTTTTCGAGCGGCACCCATCGGCTGCCGTAGAAAGTACGCGGCTGCGGCATCGTGTTTGGCAGGAAAGAGGCATACTGCGCCAGCTTGAGCGCCGCCGTTGCCGGATCGCCGGCGAACTCCGGACCCCAGGCGATGTCGCTGGCACTTGCAAATCGCGCCGCCAGCCAGGGCCGGTCCGCGCGAAAGTACCAGTTGGGACGAGGCTGGTAGTCGACCGACAATCGGCTGTCGGGTTTCAGTCTGCTGGCGGTGAATTGCAGCGGCAACCTCTGCGACCGATCCAGGTTGACGGCCGAATAGATGGCCATGCGATGAGTTCGGCCCATGACCAGCGAGTAGTTGATGTAATCAAGCGGCGGCGCCACGGCGTCGTTGGCCAGGTCGTCGGTTATCCTGGGCAAGCCGATCGTGGCCCCTATGAAATCGACCTTGTATCCCGAAAGAACGTTAGGCTGTTTGTCTATGTCTTTGCCAAGCAGCGGTTCAAGCGCGGCGCGCAGCGGCGCCGGCAATTGGTCGAGCGCGACCTCGCCGCTTTTGACCTGCCCGGCCAGCTCGACCAGCACCCCCTGTCGCAAATCGGGCGCCAACTTGTCCAGGGACACGCTGCCGAGTTTGAGCTGTTCGACCACAAGCAAGATCGCGGATCGCAAAGTGGCCTGCGTGGCTTGCTGCTCGGCCAGCGTCTTGGCGGCGTCTTCCGCCTTCTTCTCGGCAACGGCAAGTGCAGCCTCGGCTCGCTGGCGTGCGTCTTCCGTCTTTTCAAGGGCGGTGGAAAGCTTTCCATTGAGCTTTGCGACCTCACTGGCCGTCGTCTCGGCATCCTTGCGCGCGTCAACAGCGTCATTTCTCTGGACGTAGGCGAAATAGGTGGTTGCCCCAAGGATCGCGGCCAGGATGGCAAACAGCGCGATCAATATATTCTTGCTGCGATCGCGCTGCTTCTGGCTGTCGGTCTCCGCCTTGGCGCTCGCCTCGACGAACTCGGCGATGTCCGGCCCCTGCGGCAGCTCCGCCGCCTCCTTCAGCGCTTCGCCGCGCAGGAGATAGCCGGGATAGCCGGTGTTCTTCCATTGCCGCGCCTGGGCGGCCACGCGAATGCGAAAGCGCTCGGTCAGCTCGTCCGAACTCAGTTCGTCGTCCGATGCGAAGCCGTCGCCGGATTCGGCACCGTCTTTGGTCGCGACGGCCATTGATTCAGGAACGGCGATGGCGACCGTTCCTGAATCGTTGATTTCACGCGATGCCGATTCGGAGTCAACCGCGACGGCAATTGGCTCTGTTGTTTCGAGCCCACCGCCACCTGCGAAAGACGCGAGCCGCGCCGGGCTGACGTCGGCTGAGGTGATGCCCGGCCGCGTGACCAGTTCGGCGGACCAATAATCGAGTATGCGCTGCGCCGCGCGCCGGTCGGATTCCCGCGCGATGGTGCTGCCGGCGCGCCGTGCCTTGGCCAGGAAGTCGCGGATGGCCTGCGCATCGGGGGCCGTGTTGTCGATGCTGGCTTCCGTCGTCTCGGCGCCGGCCTTGTCGCTGCGGCTCATCGATGGGTCGACGGCTTCATTGCTGCTGGCGATGCGCATCAGCTCGAGATGTGCGATCCGGATGTCGCTCAGCGAAATAAAATCGGCCGGAGTTTCGGTCTCCGTGCCTGTCGCAAGTTCATCGCTCATGGCCCCAGGTCCTCAATGATCTTATGCAAAGGCGTGCTGACGCGGACGATCGAGGCGCATTCCGTTTTCAGCGCCAGATCGACCTGGACGAAGCGTTGCTGGGCCTCGTCCCGATAGGCTTCGAAGGCAAGAATGAAGGCGGTATCGACGGTCTCGCGCGATAGCTGGTCGTTGACGTCGGTGGAGTAGTCGACGAGCGTCGTTCGCCAGGCGCCATTGGGATCGAGATCGGCAAGAACCTTGACCTTCACTTCCAGGTTTCGCCACAGCGGCGAAAACTGGAACGGCAGCGACTTGTCCGCCGCGGCGCCCTCTTCTATCGGCTCGATCATGTCGGTGAGGCTGGCCAGCTTGTTGTCGACGTCCTGCCAGAGCTTATGCTCGACGACGCGCGCATAGATGGTCGACGACAGCACCATGATCGCATCATGCGCAGCCTTTATCAAAGGAACATCCGGGGCACCTGCTGGAAGCTTGCCGGCTATCGTGTCGAGACCGGTGGCAAGAAGCCCGAACGGCAGATTCTTCGCGGTAACGAAAATCTGCTGGTTGAGCCGCGAAGGCACGACGCGCAGCACGGTGCGCACGTCAAACAGCGCGTCGTAGGCGTCCGGAGACTTGTTATCGATGGCAGCCTGCAACTTGATCGCAGCCGCCTTGAGGTCGTCGAGCCAGGCCTGCTCGATATCGTGAAGCGCCGGCCCCGCCGGCAGCTCCATGACCGACTCTCCGATCGAGACACAGAAGAGCTTCAATATTTTGAGGAAATTGCGCAGGACGCGGACCTGTTCCAGGTCGGCCCCCATGTCGCGGGCGGCGACCAGCAAGGTCTGGAAGCTGCCGATGCCATATTGGAAGCTCTGCAGGTGGTCATGCAGGTCCTTGTAGGTCTTGAGGACATCGATCTGGCTGGCGACGGTGGTGAGGCCATCGCCAGCGGCGAGTTGCGCCTGAATGTCCTTGGGCTGCTGGTTGACGGCGTTGAAGCCTGCGAGCGCGGTGTTGACCCGATCGTCGGTGGTCAGGCCAGGCAGTTCGGGCGTCGGTTTCTCGCCCGCGGCAAGTTCATCCAGATAGGCTTTGCATATTGCGGCGCATTGCGGATTTTGCCGAACGACAGTGTTCATCAGCGGCTGCGACAGCTTCTTGGTCAAGGCATAGTCGAGGATGTTGAACCAGACTGTGAGCGCCGCGCCCTGGAGGTTGATGGCGCCAGCGACGATCCCAGCGTCCTTGGTTACCTGCAACCAATCGGGAGGCAATGGGTAGAGATCAGCCAGTTGAAGCCTGAGGTCGAAATAGGCGCTGATCTCTGAACTCCCTGGTGTTTGGTGTGTGGCGTTATAAACCGTCACATCCGAAAAAATTTACATGCCGTAGTCCCAAATCGCCGCGCATCGAGCTGCGCCATCGGTCTGCATAGCTCACCATCTACACAGGCTTGGCCGCGAGGTCTTGGATGATGGTGTCGATCGCAATGCCTTCGTTGCGATAATATGTGCTTTTGGTAGGCGCGTTGGGCTCGGTGAGCCAGCCTCCGCTGTGATGCAGCGCAATCAGGTTCCAGTCGGTGTCGAAGACCGGCGAGCCCGACGAACCCGGCAGTGTGTCGGTGAGATACTGGACGCGGCCGCCGCCGACGAAGGCCACGACATTGGCGACGAACGAAATCTGTTTCTGCGCACCGCCGGGATGCTGGATGATGTTGACATGGTCGCCGGCCTTGACGGTCATGGGTTTCAATTCCAACTCGCCCCATTTGGAGGCATCGCCCTTGATGCGGACGGCGGACCAATCATTGTCCTTGGAGGTACGAAGAGGCACGGCGATGTCGATGTCGAACTGGTCGAGCGGCGCGTCGAGCCCGGCAACGGTGCGCTGATAGTTGAACTGGACCACCGTGCCCGCCAATGAAGCGCCGTCAGGCAAGACATGGTTGTTGGTGATCAGTATCCCCCCGGTGGTCATGAAGCCGGTGCCGGAGCTGCCATCCGCACGCTTGATGCGCACCACCGATCTTGCCCTGATGAGGCCAAGTTCCAGATAGCTGATCGGCACCAGCGTACTCTTGTCGCCAAGGATTTTTTCGAGCTGGGCCGGCGCCGTCGCGCCGCTCCAATTGGCGGTCGCGGGGCCTTCGACCGGCGGAGGCGGGGCGTGCTGCTTTGCCTGCAGCAGTGCCTGGTCGCCGGGATTCTCTTCGAGTGCAAAGGCGACGAGGTCGTCGGCCCTGGTCTCCTGCTTTGCGCGCTGGACAATCGCAAACCAGTTGTTGATCGCCTTGTTGTCAAAGGCGATCTGGGCCGTCGAAAGACCGACACCTTTGGCAACACGTACGCCGTCGCCGATCATCGGGTAGAGGTTGGCGAGGATGCGGTTGAGACTGTTCAGTTCGGATTGCGTCCATTCGGTCATGGGATTCCCTCCGACCCTAAGCCTTCTTCTTCCGCTTGCGTGATCCCGCCCGCATCGCAATTTCGGTGCCGCGAACCGTTTCGTACTGGTCGGCATCGATCAACGATTGGTCGAAGCTGACGCCGGTCATTTCGGAGATTTCGGTCAGCGGGTACATGGCGCCGATGAACTCGTCGGAGACGGTAAACTCCAGCTCCGTGTCCGACAGATCCTGTTCGAGCACGAAGCCATAACTGGCGATGCCGTCACTGACGCGGGCGACCACCACCTTCCAGAAGCGGCGCGGCACCGGCGCGCGAAGACTGGTGCCTTTGGAACCCTTGCCGGCAAAGGTCCGGTCATCATCGGCGAGGACCGGCCCGGCGAAGACGCAAAGCCGCTCGCTCGCCGCCTCCGACAGGACGTGATTCTCGAGATCCCCCCAGTTCTTCTCGCCGCTGTCGGAGCGGTTGTAGCCTTCGACCTGGGGCGAGCAGTTGGTGACATGGAAGGAGCAGACATTGCCCCTGAGCAGCAGCTCGAAGGTGCTGCCCCAGGCCACGTCATCGCGCCTGACGATATGGCCCTTGTCGAAGGCGCCCTGATCCTGGGTGTAGAAGACGTCGGGGATCTGGTACTTGTCGTCGAGCCGCAGATCCGGGAACCAGCGCTCGCTGAACAGGCCGCCGCGCGAATAGTTGCGGCCCTTTTCCGGCTCGCGCAGATTGCTCTCCTCGGTGACGTTGGAGGCGGTGAACAGCGCCAGCCGCCGCTTGGCGTGCATCTTGAGCGAAAAATTCTGGTAGTCGAGTTGCGTGCCGCCGGCCTTGAGCGGCGCCAGCACGGAGAGGTCGGTGGCCTCAGGCATGGGCACAACGACCGGCGCGAGTTTGGTGCCGCCAGAGAGAAATTTCTCATCGTAGCCCTTATAGCCGGCATAGTCGGCAACCGTTTTGGGAACGAATGCGCCGCCTGGAGGGGTCGGCTTGGCCGCTTCGAGATCGACCGATTCCGTGACCGCTTCATGGGCAGGCGTTGCGCCGAGCGAGACGGTGATGCGCAACGGCACTTCGAAGGTGACGCTGCCGCCCGGCGAAACGACGACGCCTCCGGATGGAGGCGTCTGGGTGGCGACGCCCGGGATCTGCTTGACGCCGCCGACTTCAACCAGGTTTACGCCCTCGGCCGGCGACCCAGTGTCCGCCTTGTTCCACCATGCGCCCCAATCGTTGGGGCCGCCGCTGGCGGCGCCGGCGAAATTGAGGCCGAGATCGACGACACGCTGGTCGTTGGCGAGCGCGCCGGTGGGCACGGCGTAGTTCCGCTCGAGATAGCGGCCGGCGAAATGCAGCGCCACGACCTCGCCGGTGGCGAGGTTGATCATGGCGGTGCCGGAGTTGCCGCCAGTGGTCGAGCAATCATGTGTCGCCGCGCTGACGATCTTGCCGAAACTCTCCGTATCGAAGCCGCCCTGCAGCATGCCCGGTTGCAGGCGCTTGACCTGGAAACGATTGCGCATGAGCTCGTTCTGGACATCGACCGCGTTGCGATTGTCGAACGCGGGATAGCCGATGGCGACGACTTCCTGGCGCAGCATATCGCGCGCGTCGGCGACCGCGAGCGACAGCGGCGTGATGTTGTCGGGCAGGCCTTCGACTTCGAGGATCGCCATGTCCCAATAGGGATGGATCATCCGGACATTGCGGATCTTGAAGACGTTTCCTGCCGCCGAATCGCGCTTGAAGTCGATGCCGGCGGCGCGGCCGTTGATGAATTGCAGATTGCGGTCGCCAAGGCCGTCCGCAAATATCTGCGCCACATGACGGTTAGTCATCAGCAGGTTGCGGCCGACGACGAAGCCCGTGCCGCCGTAAGGGATATTGGTGTTCCACAACAGTTCGATGCGCCCGATCGCCGGCAGGGCGGCTTCGATGCGCTGCTTCAATGCGGCCTCGCTGGTAAGCTTCGTCCACAGCGAATGGCCAGGTGTCGGAGCGCCGTCGAAAGTCAGCGTCGTAAAGGTGCCATCCTTGATGTCATAGACCGGCCGCAACTCCGGGATGATTATGGCTTCCAGATCGGAAAGCTGCTCGGGCGCGACTTCGGCGCCCCGCGCGAGGCTCTCCATGCCAGCGCGCGCCGATTCAAACGCCGCCTCCGTCTTGCCGGCTTCCGCAGGCGCAAGGGATTCCAGGCCGCCGCCTGCCATCGTCTCCATGTTGCCGAGGACCGATTCAGTCCCCTCGCCCCCGGTGACGAGATCGAGATATTGACGGATTCGCTGCTCTCTGCTGACCGGCATAGTCGCCCCCCAAAGGTTCTGTCGAAGTAAAGAAATGTATTGCCCCATTTTAGACTGGTGCAATTCTGACCGGCAGGCAAGGAAACAAATCAACTCGCGTCGAAGATGACCGAAGCGCAACGTCGGCATGTCTCTTTGCCGCAGTCGCTCGCGCGATGTATGACGCTCGCATTATTTCAGCGATGCCGTATGTGATCTCCGTCACAGACGCTCACGCTGTTTGCGCCCAGCTATCGCAACGGGTGGAAGGGCCATTGCGGCCGCTCGGTTTTACAGAAATTTTATCACCTATCCATTTTTATCAGTTGGCGCCTGCACGCGCGGCTCCTCCCGCCGCGCGTGCAGGCGGCTTTCCGCCCGGCACGAGCCAGGCACTGGGCGCGACCACTGCGCCACGCCTTTAGAAGGCGTAATCGCAAGGGATGAACGCCGGCCTTTGACGCGGTGCACTCTTGCCTTAGACTTCGGCCCTTAAACTTCGCCGATTGCGGCAATTGGGAATTTGGAACATGGCTTTTGGCGGCCCAAACGACAGAAACGATCTGCCGCGCCTGGCACGCATCGATCCAAAGCTGTTCGATATCCTGTTCAGCGGCTGCAAGGTCGAGCGCTACGCCGCCGGCCAGCATCTGTTCGTCCAGGAAGATGCCGCCGACCGGATCTACGGGGTGATGAGCGGCACGGTGGAAATCTCGATCTATTCGCCTGGCGGGCAGAAGCTGGTGGCCAATATCGAGCTGTCGCGCAGCCTCGTCGGCGAGATCGGCGCGCTTGACGGGCGGCCACGCACCGCCACCGCCATCTGCCTGACCGCTTGCGAGCTGGTTTCGCTCAGCAGGACACAACTCTTTGATCGCATTGAGAGAAATCCACCGCTGGCACGCGCGATGATCGAACTTCTGTGCGCCCGGCTGCGCTGGGTCAGCGGCGAACTCGGCGACCAGGCCTTCTTCGGCATCGAGGCGAGGCTCGCCAAACGCCTGGTCTTCCTGGCCAAGGTGATGGCCGACAGCGCCGGCTGGATCCCGATCTCGCAATCGGAACTCGGAGAGTTCCTCGGCGCCACGCGCGAGTCCGTCAACAAAACGCTCAACGACTGGCGCAACCGCTCGTTCATTGCCATCAAACGCGGCGGCCTGCGCATCACCGACACCGGGGCGCTGCGCCATATCGCCGAATCGCAGGACGACGACTGACGCCGATCCCGAATCAGCCCCGGCTAAGACTCAGAGCCGCGAGATCAGGTAGCGCAGCGCCGAGCGGCTGGGCATGAAGAAGTATCCACCACCCTTGGTGGTGACGAATTGCGGCATGTCACGGAGCGTCGTGACCTTTTCCCATGACGGAATGGTGAACCTGCCATCACCGCTGCGCGAACCAATCGTCGGGTCCTTTTCAGCGACGAGGCCCTGGAACGTGGCCGACGAAACCCAGGTCTGCTGAATGAATTCGTACTGGCGCTCTATGTCGGCGTTGAGGCACATGAACAGCAGCCCTTTTTCGACCTTGCCATTCTTGCCGTCCTGCTTCTCATAGGTACGGCCGACCCGCAGGATACGATGGCGCTTGCCGATATTGATCTGCGTATCGCGGTCCTCACCCAGCGAGTCGCGTGGGTTGGAACGGCGAATGTGGGCACCAAGCGGGCAGCGATGGCCTTGCGGATCCTCGGCGCCAGCGGCGAAGTTGTTGTCGATGACGCGTCCCGGATGATCGGGGTTGCGCACCAGCGAGCTACCGTTCTGCCAGCGGCCGAGCATCTTGGCGGCAATCCAGTCTTGCGTGATGGCTTGGTTGCCGAGTTGGCTCGCGACCAAGGCTGCAGCCTTTTTGCAGTAATTGTTGAAGACGTCGACGTGCTGCTCGAACTGGCGAATAACGAGGAATGAACCGTTGCGCCCGAAATCGCGCGGCGGTGGCGGCAGGCCCGGAATCAACCGGCTACGGCGCACCTGCGAAAGGATTCCGGTCCGATCGCGTGATGCGCTTACCGAGGGCGAGGCTGGATAGAACCCATGCTCATCACGATAGCCGAACAGGAACTCGCCGGGCGCGACCAGATGCATGGGCGCGGCGCCCCTGCTGGCGCGGGTCGTGCCCCGGACAATCGGCTGCGAAATCCCGTCCGCGAAACCGAAATGCTCGTAGGCTGGCCCACGTTCCGACCGATCGTCACGCTTTGCCCCGTCGGACGATTTCGTCTTCGTGTCGGTCGGACCCCGGTTTACGGCGAGCGGCAGTTCGGCGACGACCTTCATGCCTGCACCGGTCGTCTTTCGTCTCACGGTGGCAATCTCGGTCTTCAACCGTCCCGGGTCTTCAGCATAGCAGACGATGACTAGGTCCACAGGGTTTTCCAACGACCCCCACTCCCATTCGTCCGGGCCGTCGCGGCCTCGGTCGTCCAGTATGCGCCCACGCTCGGGATTGCCCATGCCATGGCGAAAGGCGATCGGAAATGTTTCCAGTGGATCGCCCTCCACACCCTCGTCGAGCCCAAACTGCCGCAGGCCACCGGGACCAAAGGCGACTATCATAGCTCGCCCGGCGGGCCTGCCTTCGCCGAAACTCGTCTGCTCGACAACGAAATCGAGCCAGGCTCTGCGCTTGGGCGCCGGCAACTTGTCCGGCACCCGGATCGCAAGCATATGCGAATAAGCGAGCGGGCCGAGCGGGCCGAAGAAGATGGACTGGATCTCGCCGGTTTCCAGCTGCTGCTCGAGAGGCGCCGGAAAGGCAGAGCTGATATTGGCCAGCAGCGAAGTGGTCTTTTGAACGGTGGTTGTTTCGCTCGCCGGGCGCCGTAGCGAACCGAACAAGCTCAGCCAGTCGCGCGCCTCGTTGCCGACGGCGGAAGCAATGCCGCGCCTGACCCGGGAATTGATCCGGATGCGCTCTGTGTTGATTTGGGGATAGGCGGAGTACCAGAACAGGGTCGGCACCTGCTGGCGCCGCGCCCAGCGCTTGAAACGATCGCCGTCGCGCGCGCCGTCCAGGAACAGCCATCGTGTGCGTGGATAGCCCACGGTGTTGCTCCACACGCCGGTCAGGCCAGCGGACGCCTTGGCGATGAAGTCCTCAAGATAGCTTTCCCAGCTGCCGCCGTAGTTGGAGAAGAACATCAATCGGTTGGAGCCGGGCAGCAGTATCCAGCGGGCGAAATGGATAGTGTTGATGGTGTTGAGGAAGCCTGGCTTGAATACCTTCTGGGCAGCTATCGAGATCAGGTAGAAAGAAAACCTGAGCGCCAGCCGCCGCAGAATGCCGGCCTTCATCGTCGAAATCGCAGTCAGATGGTTTTGTGCCGCGTGGCCCTCCTTGACGAG
Organism: Mesorhizobium sp. M0029; assembly: GCF_040323735.1. NCBI lineage: Bacteria > Pseudomonadati > Pseudomonadota > Alphaproteobacteria > Hyphomicrobiales > Phyllobacteriaceae > Mesorhizobium > Mesorhizobium sp. M0029. Next base: position 155,417 of record NZ_JAMYVF010000013.1, on the reverse strand, counting down.
TATCGCGTTCAATTCAGATATGCCGATCGATGTGCTTTCCGGCCGATCCCTGTCCTCGCGGCGTCGCAGCGCCAGCAAGCACGAAAACGCCAGCAGCGCCGCTGCCACCAACACTCCAAGTCCCGACAACAGAAGTGAGGTGATTGCTACCGCTATGGCGGTGAAGGAGATTTCCTGGGAACTGATGTCGATAGATCTGCCGAACACCACACTGTAGGTCATGTACCAGCAAGCAGCCCAGATGATCGCCACCGTGACGAAGACCGGTGGTACCAGCAACGTCGTCATCAGGGCACGGCCCCAATGACCCGGCGGCTTTTCCAGCAGGCTCTCGGCCGGCTCGAACGCCCAGGCAAACGTCCCTAATGACTGGACATGCTGGCGAACTTCAGCGAGCACGGCAGGAGCGTTGCCGGCGCCTTTGCGTGGCCGCTCGACGATGTCGCGCACGGCTTCGAAAAGCTGCTGCTCGGCCTTGATACGCTGGACCGAGTGCCCCGGCGTGCCCGAAAACACCAGTCCGGCATTGCTGCCGAAGGACGGCGATATGTCGACATTGTGCTTGCGCAGGAAATCGTTCAATGCGCCGCCATCGCGCAGATCGCAGACATCCTTGAAGATCGGCCGCAGCCGGTGCCCGATGGCGTGCGTGACCGCATCGATGACATCGTCGATGCTGCCGTCACCGGAAATCTCGAGAACCAGAGCTCCTTTTTCCCGACCGGAATCAGCGCCGATCTCGCCGGTGCCGACCACGGTCAGGCTGGTGAAGTGGACGGTGCCGGCAATGTCGAGCGCGGTGCGGATATCTTCGACGGCCGGGTTGCCGAGGCTGGCAACCTTGTCGCGGACAGCATCCAGCGACGCGGATCGGGTGACCGGGCAGACCACCGTCACCATGGACTGCGTTACGGTGCGGCAGAGTTCTGCCCGTTCGAAATCGACCTTGAGGGTTTCGGGATAGGCGCCGATGCGGGTCATCCGCCCGGCCTTGCCGGGCATGCGGCGCACGCCCTGCTTCTGGAACAGGGCGCGCAGGCTTTCGCCGATCTGGATCCTGGCGATCTCGGCGCCGATGCACTGATGAATGCCGTGGCCGAACACCATGTAGTCGCGATGCGGGCGCGATGTGTCGAACTGGTCCGGGTTCTGCACGGCGTCCGCATCGAACATCGCCGACAGCGTCGCCGGCATCACCACCGTGCCGGCTTTCACCAGGCGCTCGCGGCGCGTGCCCTTGCCGATGATCGCGTCGCGGGCCGTGTAGCGCCAGGGGCCGACCCAGATCGGCTTGAAGCGCATGGCTTCAAGGACGGCCCTGTCGAGCTTGGCGGTATCGTTTTCGGCCAATGCGGCATCGATAGCCTGCCGTGCGTCGGGCCGCGACAGGATCACGTCGAGGCAATTGCCGGCGGCCAGCACATTGGTCGGGACGAAGCCGGCGATCATGCCCAGCATGATCGAATTGAGGTCATCCCGCGACAGGCGGCCCTGATCCATCTGGACAACCAGCCTCGCCAGCGGTTGCTCGGCCTTCAAGCCCCGGTCCCTAGCCGACTGGATGGAGCGATCGATGACTTTGAGAAGACGGTCGCCCGCCACCACTGCGAGTTCGCGCATGACGGGGCTCGCCGTCGGGTCCGAAAAGAACAGCGCACTCAGCGCGATCGCCCAGTCGGCGAATTCGGATTCATCGTCCATCTCGACGCCGAAATAATCGCGGCAGATGTGCACCGGGACGATCTTCATCAACCTGGAGATCGCATCGAAGCCGGGGCTGGCGCGCGTCATGATCTCTTGCGAATGACGCGCCGCGATCGGCCTGACGGCGGCTTCGACCTCGGCCGGCGGGAATGCACTCAGCACCGACGATTTCATGCGCCGGTAGTCGGCGCCGTCCTGCATGCCGAGGATGAAGTTCGATCCGCGGGCAAACTCGGTCATTTCCGGGCCGTATGGGGTCTGGAATTCGTCGCCGCGCTCCAATATGTCGCGGACATCGGCGTTCTTGGTGACCACCAGAACACCGAAGAGCTTGCCGGTCGGGCGGATACGCCGCAACAGGGAAAGCGCCCAGCGGGGGTCTTCGGCCAGAGACCCGACGATGCGCGCAATCAGCCCTGTCTTGCGGATCCGGCCGAGATCGAACGGCGGCATTTCCGACAGCGGGCGCTGGTTTTTCTGGGCCACGCGAATAGCGTCGAAATACTTCAGTTCGGTCATGCGCGTTCAAGCCCCCCGGCTATCCACGTTATTGCGATGCCGGCCGTTCAACGCCTAGGTTTGCATCGGTTGCACGTATGTGAATCTTTTCACAGTTGGTCCATGTTCCAGCCAGCATTGACGCCATGTTCATTTGGCCAGTCGGAAATTGGCGACGAGGATCTCGTTCGCGGCCTTGTCGGTGAATGGTATCCAGCGCACACGCTGTTCTGAAAAATCGGGATGCCGGGTGGTGAAAATGGTCATCTCGCGCCGCGCCTGTTCCGGCCGGCCGCTTCGCATCAGCGCGCCGATCTTCAGGAACCTGGAATAAAAATAGCCGGGAGACAGGTTGAGCGAGCGATCGGCAGCAGCGATCGCCGCAGGCCAGTTCTCGACCAGACAATAGGCCGCCGTCAGTTCCCCCAGATTGTGGAAGCGGTAGAGGTCGAACGGGCTCAATCGCTCGGTATCGAGAAAGAACGGTATCGCTGACGCGGCATTGCCGAGCAGCAGCTGGGCGCTGCCCATGGCCGAGCGCGCGAAGGCAAAGCTCGGATTGATGTGGATCGCTTCCTCGAGATGGTCGACGGCCGACCGCGGTTCGCCGCGCATGATGTCGACGGCGCCGAGATGGGCGTGCGGGCGCGCATCCAGGCTGTCCACCAGCAACGCCTTGCGGGCAAACTGCTCGACCTTGTTCAAATCGTCGCTGTCGCCGAAACGCAGCCATGCCCGCCAGAAATACCACCACGCCAGTTCGTTGAGCACGGCGCTCGAGTTGGCGTCCTCGCGGTAGGCCTTCTGGAAGAACTCGAGTGCGGTTTCGGTGTCGCCGCGGGTGCGCCGGTTCATGTGCCAGCGGCCCCGTCGCACCAGTTGCCAGGTCTCCAGGCTTTCCCAGGGAACCTGGAAGGTGCGTGCCTGTTCCGCCCGGTCGACCTCCTTGTCGAGGATCGAAACGATCTCAGCGCCGATCTGGTCGCGCAGGTTGAAGATGTCGACCAGATCGCGATCGAAGCGCTGCGACCACACCAGCCGCCCGTTGGACGCGTCGGCCAGCGAGGTGTTGAGGCGGATCTGGCCACCATTGCGCATCAGCGTGCCGCTGACGATGTAGCGCGCGCCGAGCGCGTTGCCGATCACGCGCGTGCCCAGCGTGTCGTCGCGGAACTGGAAGCTGGAGCCCTTGGCGATGACCGAGAGCCATCTGGTGTTGGATAGACCATAGATGATGTCCTCGGCGATGCCGTCGGCCATGTAGCCGATGTCATGCTCGCCGCCATCGGCGTGGAAGGGCAGGACGGCGATCGCCGGCGGCCCCTTGGACGACAGCTTCTGCTGCGCATTGGCCTGGGGAATGGCCGCGAACGACGCCGCCGGCGAGGATCCGTTGCCGCTGCGGCCGGCGATCAGAACCCGCACCGGCAAGGCGATGTTCTTCAGCATGAATTCGCCGAGATCGGTGAATTCGGCCGCCGTCTTGTCCTTCACATGGTGCCAGGTCGTCTCCGAAACGGCGAGACCGTTGCCCGGCGCGAATTCCTGGATTCTCGCCGCGATGTTGACGTCGTCGCCGTAGAGGCGGCCACCACGCACGATGACGTCGCCGGTGTTGATGCCGGCGCGAAACGGCATGCGCATATCGTCGGCAACCTCGGCGTTGAGGGCGACGATGCGGCCCTGGAAATCAAAGGCCGCGCGCAACGCCTCGATCGGATTGCCGAACTCGGCCATGATGCTGTCGCCGGCGTCGCCGAACGTGCGGCCGCCAAATGTGCCACAGCTGTCGGCGATGATGTCGCGCCGTTCCTCGAATGCCGCGACTGCAGACTCGTCGTCGATGCCCATCAGCCGCGAGAACCCGACGGCATCGATAGAAATGATTGTCGCCAGCTGACGGGTGTAGTTCCGTACAGCCATGTTCGAGCCCCCGCTCCCTTTCTGGTTCTGGTCCAGCACAGGCGACGACCCGTTCCTGAAACACTTCGCCGCGCGCTGAGAGATGAAGATTCCGGCGGGGTTGGCGCGCCATGCCACCCCGCCAGGACCAGAAGTCTAGCAGGGTCTTTGGCAAAGCTCTACCACCATCGGGTTGTCCAGCGCGGGCCGTGGCAGCACTCATGGTTGGCCGGCGGTTGGCTCAAATATGGGCGTGCCGTCGCTCTGAGCGCGGCGATCCAGGGCTTCACGGAAGCTGCGCGATGTCAGCTCTCGGAACAAACTGTGCTGCCTGCGAGTTTCCGGTGCGGTTCATACCAACGTGAAATGAGGGTAATCATGCGAAATCTTGTTCTGGCGACCGGTGTCGTCGTTCTTCTGGCCGGCTCGACGGCCTTTGCCGCGGATGACAGCCCACTGCCGCCGACGAATGCCCAGAAACTGTCGGCAATCATCGCCAAGGTCGAGCAGCGCGACGGCTTTCGCTATGTGAAGGAGGTCGACTGGGACAAGGATGGGTACACCGTCACCTATTACACCGCCGACAAGGCGAAAGTCGAAATCACCTTCGATCCCGTGACCGCCGAACCGAAATAGCGCCGATACCGCACCGCTTCGGCAATTCCGTCCGCCACGTTTTTTGCCTACGATGGTGGCAGTTGTCGGACAACGTTGCGACCATGCTTTCTTCCAATCGAATTGCCAACTCGCTTGCGCTTGTCGTCGCACTGGCTGGCGCGGCGGTCTGCCTTGGTCCAGCGCGTGCCGACGGGCCGTCCTTCGATTGCCGCAAAGCCAGCCTGCCGGTGGAAAAGGCGATCTGTGCCGACCCGCAACTGTCGGCAATTGATGCCTTGGTGGCCGAGGCCTTTACGGGTTTCGAGCCAGCCTTTGGCGGCGACAAGCGCAAGATCGCCCGTGCGCTCATCGCCGACAGGAACGCCTGTGGGCAGGATGCTGCCTGCATCGTCAGCGCCCAGAACAACGCGCTGCAGACCTACGGCAATGCGCCGTCCTGGGTGCAGGACTACAACATCGCCCTGATCGGCAAGAAGGCGCTCGACACCGCGGCCCGCCATCCGGGCAGCCCCGACCATCGCCTGCCCTCGTCGATCGGCCAATGCGCCTTGACCCACATCACCGCGCTGACGACGCGGCTCGGCGACGACCCGCTGGAAACCGCCGGCCCTGAAGCCGGCAGCCTGGCGCGGTTCAGCAATGGCGGCGCCGGGGTTTCCTACGAGCGGGAGCCTGGCCTTGCCAGTTCGAAAGCCGGCGATCCTGTCGTCATGTGCCTGATATCGATTCCCGAGGGATTGTCCGCAGGGCGACGAGCGCGGGCGGGTCTATTACGGCGTCGACCTCACGATAAAAGGCACATGGGTTTTGCCGGATTCGCAACATCTATGCGGCGGCGCCTGAAGATTTGCCGCAAAGCACTGCTGGATGCACTCTTGCGCCGATCCGCCTTTGATGGCTGAGTGCGCGTAACAGTTGCAGGGCACGGGGGTGCATGGCCATGGTTAAGCATGTTTTGAAGCGCATCCTGATGATGCTTGCCGGCTATTTCGTTTCGGTGCTGATCGGATTGTTCGCGGTCGTGGCGATATATTGCGCACTCGCCGTATTGCCCAACGCGCCGGACTATTTCGGCGCCATGCAATTTTCGCCCATTGTCGTGCTGCTGTGGCCGCCGCTCGGCATGGTCGTCTATTTCCTGACGATCGTGCTGACCGGCCTGCAGACGCTGATCTTCGCGCTGCTCGCCGAATTCTTTGCCCTGCGCAATTTCCTGGTGCACATGCTGTTTGGCGCCGCTGCCGCTGCAGCCGGCTTTTTCCTGGTCTGGCCGGCCGCGGAAGAGGATGCCGGACGCTGGGCCGATATCGGCATCATCGCCGCCGCCGGCCTCGTAGCCGGTCTGGTCTATTGGCTGATCGCGGGCCGCGACGCCGGCTTCCGGCGTCCGCTCATCCAGCGCTGATCGCAGGAAACGGGCGACCGTCCATCGGCCAAAAATCTAATAAAACCAGAGAGACAAAGTGAGTTCCTCGTTCGTTGAACGAGGAACTCCGCTGGTTCAGCTCGTCGGCGAGCGCACCGCTTCAGTCGCTTCCAGCGCCTGCATCAGCCGCGTGTCGCGGTCGTAGACGTCGTTGAAATATTCGACTTTGCCGGACAGATCCGGCCAGGCAGTGAAGTAGGAGACATAGACGGGAATCGTGCGTGTCACGTCTTCGCTGGCATGGCCGTGCTTGAGCTTTTCGGCGATGTCGTCGACCGAGACGCCGAGCACCGCCGCCGCCATCCCACGTGGATCCTGAAGGCGAATACAGCCATGGCTGAGCGCCCGCATATCGCGCTGGAAGAAGGATTTTTGCGGCGTGTCGTGCATGTAGATGGCGTGCTTGTTGGGGAACAGGATCTTCAGTTCGCCCAGCGCATTGGCTTCGCTCGGCTGCTGGCGCACGCTGTAGGGAATGTTGGCGCCGTAGGCGCCCCAATTGACCGAGGAAGAGGGAACCCGCCTGCCGCGCGAATCGGTCACCTCGTAGCCGGCACGGTCGAGATAGCCCGGATCGCCACGCAGCCTTGGCAGCATCTCGTTGACGATGATCGACTGCGGCACGCCCCAATAGGGATGGAAATCGACCTGCTTGATCTCCTTGAAGAAGAAGGCGGTCTGGTTGGTGGTCCGGCCGATGACGACGCGGGTCTTCAGCTTCTCCTCGCCATTGTCGATATAGCTGGCGGTGAAGGCGGGCTGGTTGATAAAGACCCGCGGGCTGCCGAGATCGGACGGCATCCAGCGCAATTCTTCCAGCGCGACCTGCACCTTCTGCAGCCTGTCTGCCTTGGATGCGCCGGCGAGCGAGGCGACGGTGCGCGGGCCGATGACCCCATCGCCCTTCATGCCGGCCTTCACCTGCACGGCCTTGATGATCGGAACCAGTTCGGGAACATAGACATCGCTGGTGCCGAGACGAGACAGGATCTCGCCATAGGCGCCGCCCATCTCGTCGTCGAGATTGCGCGCGATCAGCGTCAGCAGCTTCGGCAGTTCGGCGCTGGTCTCGCCGGGCTTCAGCAACAGCTTGGGATCGACGACGATTTCGTTTTCGGCGCTCGCCTGCAGCGATTCAAGTTCGACGCGCAGCGCCTGATATTCCGCGTTCTGCGGGTGCCGCGATTCGAGGTAGGTGCGCACTTCCTGGGTGTGGGCCAGCGTCTTGAGCGCGCCTTCCATGTCGACCGGCTTCGGCGGAAATTCATAGTAGCCGGTGATGCGATTGGGATCGACGCGCCCGCTCTGGGCGTCACGGGCATAGCGCAGCACGCGCGCCGACAGCGCCATCTCGAAGCGCACGAGTTCCTTCAGATGGGCATCGGCATCGACTGCCGATGCGTTGGCTGCCGGCACCTCGACCGTGTAGTCGGCCGACGTGAGACCATAGCTTGCGGCCTCGCCAAGCACCCTCACCGCGTCCTGGGCGCGGGCATTGGGATTGCCATCATTCACCCAGATGAAATCAGGATTGGCAGAGTAATAGGCAATCAGTGCCTTGGCGATATCGGGCTCGGCATAGAGTTCATAGTCGCTGAGGCCTGCAACGGCTTCACGGAAGGCAGTGCTGGTTGCCGACGGCACAAAGGCGGCGTCTTCAGCTGTTGCCACCTGGGGAGGTGCTGCCACCAATGCGGCAAAGTCGACGCGCACCAGCCGGTCGGCCTTGTAGGTGTAGTAGGACGGACTGCTGATTCTGGTGCCGCCACCGCCCGATACGGCGGGCTTCGGCTTGCGCTTTGGCGGCGGCGGGAATTCGCCTTGCAGCCTGTGCTTGACGCCACCGCCGAACAGCATGTCGAACAGGCCTTGCGCGCTTGCCTGCGGCACACCGAAGGCCAGTGCTGCCGCCACTGCAAGCGGCATCACGGTGGCTTTATTTCCGAGGAATTTCATTAATCACCCGCTCCGGCTGCAAGCCGGCTCCCGTTCCGCGCCGCTAGACGATCTTGCCAACCGCATGGCGGATGTAAGGCGCTACTATACCGATTCATACCGATTTCGTTAAGCTTCCATAAATTTCCGCAGGCCTGTTGCAGAACGGTTTCACAACATCGTGACGTCTGGAGCGGCGTTGCCGCTCCAGACCGGTCAAAGCGGCTGCTGCTTCAGGCGTTGGCGCCACCGTCGATGGTGAGCGCGGCGCCGGTGACGAAGCGCCCTTCCGGACCGGCGAGCCAGGCAACCATGCCGGCGATCTCGTCAGCCTTGCCGAAGCGGGGCGTCGCCATCTTCCGCCGCTGGTGTTCGGCATGCGGGCCTTCGGCCGGGTTCATGTCGGTGTCGGTCGAACCGGGATGAACGACATTGGCGGTGATTCCGCGCGGACCGAGGTCTCGCGCCAGCGCCTTGGTCAGGCCGACGAGCGCTGCCTTGCTGGTCGAATACGCGCTGAGGTTGGTGTCGGTGACGCGCTCCGCCAGATTGCTGCCGATCGAAATGATGCGGCCTCCCTCGCCCATGTGAGCCGCTGCCGCCTTCGAGGCCACGAACGGCGCTCTCAGATTGACCTCAATGGTTTCATCGAAGTCGGCCAGCGACATCTGTTCGATGGGCGCCGCGCGCCAGATGCCGGCGCTGTTGACGAGGATGTCGAGCCGGCCGAAGGCATTCACCGCCTCGGTGACCGAATTTTCGATGGCGGCAGCGTCGCGATTGTCGGCCTGAATGGCGATCGCGCGACCACCTGCCGCTATAATCTCGGCGACGACAGCTTGGGCCGGCGCCGCGCTGTTGACGTAGGTGATGGCGACGTCGGCGCCATCGGCCGCGAGCCGTTTGGCAATCGCAGCACCAATGCCGCGGCTGCCGCCGGTGACCAGTGCTGCCTTGCCGTTCAATCCGTTCGCTGACATGTCATTTCTCCTTTTATGTAACGTTCGATACATAAATATCTGGCAGCCTTGCCTGGCGACGTCAAGTGAATTATGTATCGATCAACACAGAAAAGAGCGCCATGCCGGAAAGAGGCCGCCCCCGCACCTTCGATCGAACCGCCGCCTTGCGGCAGGCGATGGAGCTGTTCTGGGCCAAAGGTTATGAGGGCACCTCGATCGCCGACCTGACCGCGGCGATGGGGATCAGCTCGCCCAGCCTCTATGCCGCCTTCGGCAGCAAGGAGGCGCTGTTTCTGGAAGCGACCGAGTATTACACCCGCAACGAAGGCACCGAGATCTGGAGCGCGCTGGACGAAGCGCCGACGGCATGCCAGGCGATCGAGAATTTCCTGCGCCAGACGGCAAAAGCGTACTCTCAGGACGACCGCCCGCAGGGCTGTCTCATCGCGCTGGGCGCACTGCACCAGGATTCAAGCAGCGGCGCGATCTGCGATGATTTGCGCCGCCGCCGCGCCGAAAACCACACCCTCTTGCTGAGACGGCTGGAACGCGGTGTGGCGGAAGGCGAATTGCCAGCGGGCTTCGACAGCAACGCGGCGGCGACCTTCTATGCGACGGTCCAGCACGGCATGTCGATCCAGGCCCGCGACGGCGCCTCGTGCGAAGCGCTGATGGCCACAGTGGCCGGAGCGATGGCGGCGTGGCAGGGGCTGGTCGGAACAGCGTGACAAAGCGCGGAGCTTGTGCTGGAAATCCAGTCGGCGGCGAAATGCGCCGGGAGGGATCATCCGTGAAAAAAGGGTATCGCGAGTTGCTCGACGAGGCCAATGCCGAGATCGAGGTGGTCTCGCCCGAGGAAGCGGCCGGGCTGCTCGACGACGAGGACACCATCTTCGTCGACCTGCGCGATCCACGCGAGATCGAGCGGGACGGCCAGATCCCCGGCGCCAAACATGTCACTCGCGGCATGCTGGAATTCTGGATCGATCCCGAAAGCCCTTACCACAAGCCGTTCTTTGCCTCGGGCAAAAGCTTCGTCTTCTTTTGCGCCGGCGGCTGGCGCTCGGCGCTGGCCACCAAGACGGCGCAGGATATGGGGCTGTCGCCGGTCAAGCACATCCTTGGCGGCTATACCGCCTGGAAGGCGGCCGGATTGCCCGTCGAGCCGGGCGGCAAGAAGAACGGTTAGCTCACCGCTCCGGCGTTGTCGGAGTCGACAATACACCCATTGGAATCAATGCAGTATCAGCTCGCGCTCGTTTTTGACAAAAGTCACAGCGCGTTCGACAACACCTTTGTCGGCGAGAATGCGACGGTGGCCGAGCCCATCGGCCCAGTGCAGCCGCACATGGCTGCCGGCGCCGGCATAACGTGTGGCATGATCGGCGGGGACTTCGCGGTCGTCCGGCGCGTGGATGACCAGCGTCGGCACCGGCGCCTCAGCCAACTGGCGGTCGCCGGTGAATTCATGCAGCGGCCGGCCCGACAGCCTTTTCACCTGATCGGCCATGGAAACCTGCGAACGCGGACCGACATTGAGCATGCGGCTGAAGTCGGCGAAGATCGCCGGCAGGGAACTTGGCGCGGCGACCAGCACCAGCCGCTCGGCCGCGACGGGCTGGATACCCTTGATCGAACCGGCAATGGCATTGGCGGCGACGGCGCCACCGAAGGAATGGCCGACGATCGCCTTGAACGGACCGAACCATTCGCCGGCGACCCTGACCGCCTCGACCGCATTGACCATATTGAGATGACGGCCCAGCGACTGGCCATGGCCCGGCAGGTCGAGCGAGGCGACCCGGTAGCCCGCATCGCGAAAGCCTTCGATCAGCGCCCGCATATATTCCGTGCGCGAACGCCAGCCATGGACCACCAGCACCGTGCCGGCGGACGCCCTGCCCGGCTCGGGCCGGAATTCGTGCACCATGACGCAGCCGGCCTTGGTCGTCAGCCGATGATGGCGCGCCTCGGCCATGAAGCCGGCGGCGCGGTCGACCGCACGCCGCTCGCCGTCGCTGAGCGCCTTCACGCTCGGCGTGCGGCAGAACAGTTCGAAGGCCGCGCGCCCGCTCAGACGCGGCGCCACAAGCTCGGCCGCGCCGAACACGCCCCGGATGACCTTCAGTCCAAATGATGCCATAGTGGCGATCCATCCATTCCGTTCAAGCATGAACATAATAGTTCAAACATGAACATTAAACAAGAGCTGCCCTGGGACAACCCGCGCTTTCGCAACTGGGTCGCGGTGGCGCGCGCCTGCCATGTGCTGGAGCGTGCGCTGGCGGTAAAGCTGGCGCCGCTGGACCTCAAGCCGGCGCAGCTCGACGTGCTGATGAACCTCTATCGCCATCCCGGCATGTCGCAGCACGATCTCGCCCGCAAACTGCTGGTCGGCCGCTCCAACATCACCATGCTGTTGCCGCAGCTCGAGGCGCGCGGCCTGTTGCGCCGCGAAGGCGACGAGAAGGACAAGCGCGTGCTGCGGCTGACGCTTACCGAGGCCGGCACGGAGCTCCTGATGAAAGCGCTGAAGGTGCATATGGCGCTGATCGAAAAGGCGATGAGCCAGTCGACAGCGGAACAGTGCGACATGATCGGCGAACAGATGCGCAAGATCTATGACGTGCTGAAGGATACCTGAGCCGTTCGATCCACGCGCCTCCCACCTCACCACATCGTCTTCTTCGCCCGCTCCGGCCATTCCTTGTCGTAAGTACCGGCATCGATATTCTTGCGGCTGGTGACTTCCAGGATTGTTCCGGGTGTCGGCAGCGATTTCGGGTCGACGTGCTTTGCCGGGTTCCACAGCTCCGAGCGAACGATGGCGCGGGCGCACTGGAAATAGACCGAATCGACATCGACCACGGTGACCGAGCGCGCCGGCTTGCCTTCGACGGCGAAGGAGGCGCAAAGCGCGGCGTCGGTGGCGATGCGGGCGCGGCCGTTGACGCGCAGCGTCGTGCCCGAACCCGGCACAAGAAACAGCAGCCCGACGCGAGGATCGCGGATGATGTTCTTAAGCGAATCGGCGCGGTTGTTGCCGCGTCGGTCCGGCATCATCAGCGTTCTCGGGTCATGCATGCGCACAAAGCCGGCGAGATCGCCGCGCGGCGAACAGTCCAGCCCTTCCGGCCCGCTCGTCGCCAGAGCGACAAAAGGCGAGGCTTCGATGAAGGCGGCATATTCGGGAATGACGTGGTCGAGTTCCTTGATCGTCGACGCTTCGCCGGGCAGGCCGTAGAGGGCTTCGAGCTGTTCGACCGTGGTGATGTCAGACATTTTCCCGTCTCCGAACCTTTGCCGGCGTTACCCCCAGTCAATGACGTTTTGCGGACAGTGCCGACTAGCGGTCGCGGCTCAGTCCCTTCTCCTGGAGCTCGGCGAGATAGGCATTCCAGCGCGCGTCCTTTTCGTGGCCAAGCGTGTGCAGGTAATTCCAGGTGAAGATGCCGGTGTCGTGAAAATCGTCGAAGGTGATGCGCACGGCGTAGTTGCCGACCGGCTCGATCTTCAGGATAGCAACGTTACGCTTGCCGGGAACCGTCACCCGCTGGTCCGGCGAATGGCCCTGCACCTCGGCCGAGGGTGAAGCGACGCGCAGCAGTTCGGCCGGCAGCTCGAACGGCCGATGATCGGGAAAGGTGACGGACAGCAGTTTTCTGTCCTTCGAGACCCTGAGTTCCTTCGGCGCCGTCATTGTTCTGCATCCCGCATCGATCCGCCCTTCCCTACGCTGCTTCGCGCGAGCGGAAAAGGCCATTTGGACCCGGCCGACATCGGATGTCGGCCGGGGAATGTCACCAAAGATCGAGAGCGGCTATCTTGAATGGCGGGTTGGATCGTATCACATAGCCGTATATAACGGCACCACTCGTAGCATTGGAAACGCTTGAACGCATGGACATGATCGATCCCTTCGGTCGCACGATCAGCTACTTGCGCGTGTCGGTCACCGACCGCTGCGATTTCCGCTGCACCTATTGCATGGCCGAGGACATGGCGTTCCTGCCCAAGAAGGACCTGCTGTCGCTCGAGGAACTCGACCGGCTCTGCACCGTCTTCATCGAAAAGGGCGTGCGCAGACTGCGCCTCACCGGCGGCGAGCCGCTGGTGCGCAAGAACATCATGCATCTGGTGCGCCAGCTGTCGCGGCACTTGAAGAGCGGCGCGCTGGAAGAGTTGACGCTGACCACCAATGGCTCGCAGCTGTCGCGCTTTGCCGCCGAGCTTGCCGATTGCGGTGTCGAGCGCATCAATGTCTCGCTCGACACGCTCGATGCCGACAAGTTCCACGCCATCACCCGCTGGGGCCATCTCGACAAGGTCATGCAAGGCATCGATGCCGCGCAGGCGGCGGGGCTGAAGGTGAAGCTCAACGCCGTTGCGCTGAAGGACTTCAACGACGTCGAGCTGCCGGAGATGATGCGCTGGGCGCATGGCCGCGGCATGGACTTGACCGTCATCGAAACCATGCCGATGGGCGAGATCGACGCCGACCGCACCGACCAGTATCTGCCGCTGTCGCTGCTGCGCGCTTCGCTCGAGCGCCAGTTCACGCTGAGCGACATCCCCTACAAGACCGGCGGTCCGGCCCGCTACGTCCATGTCGCAGAGACCGGCGGCAGGCTGGGCTTCATCACGCCGATGACGCATAATTTCTGCGAAAGCTGCAACCGGGTGCGGCTGACCTGCACCGGCACGCTCTATATGTGCCTGGGTCAGGAGGATGCCGCCGACCTGCGCGCGCCGTTGCGTGCCTCCGAAGGCAACGAGCTGGTCGCTGCTGCCATCGACGAAGCGATCGGCCGCAAGCCGAAGGGCCATGATTTCATCATCGACCGCCGCACCAGCCGCCCCTCGGTATCGAGGCATATGAGCGTCACCGGCGGCTGATTTTTTCCGAGATTTGGTGCAAGGAGTGTCTCCCATTGTTGGCTGGAGACATCGAATGAAGCGTCTTTCCATTGGATTGGCAGTTGCACTGATAGCGGCAGGCAGCGCCAATGCAGCGCCGTTCACCTACACCAATGCGCGCTTCGGCACGGTCTGCACCTTTCCCGACGACATCTTCACCGATCGCCAGCCCGAGCCGTACAATGGCGACGGACAGCAATGGCTCAGCGCCGACGGCGCCAGCCTGATCTGCTCCGGTATTTTCAACGTCAGTGACGACACCCCAAAGAGCTTCGTCGCCGAGGAGAGGGCAATCAAGGAAGCGGGCTACCAGATCAGCTACAGCAAGACCGGCAAGAACTGGGCGGTGCTGCCGGGACTGAAGGATGGCAAGATCTTTTACGAACGGCGCCTGTTCGGCAAGGACGGCGTCATCCGCACCGTGCGGATCGACTATCCGCCGGCCGTTAAAGCGAAATACGATCCGCTGGTCGGCGCCATCGCCGGCAGCCTCAAAGGACCGTGAGCTTTTCGGACACACACCAGAAAAAGTCTCATGCGCATATAGCTGGCGGATTTACCGCAAGCGCATTCGAGCCTAGATTCTTGGACATAGCGGCTCGTCGCTCGGTTTGGGGGAATACGACATGCGCACATTCTTACTTTCTCTTGCACTGCTTGGGTTTGCCGCCGCGCCGGCAGCAGCACAGTCCATCGGTGGCAGCTACACCGTCGCGGGCACCAATTTCGACGGCTCGAAATATGGCGGCGAAGCCACCATCACGCTGACCAGCGAGACCACCTGCACCATCCATTGGGAGACGGGCGGATCATCGTCGGACGGCATCTGCATGCACAACGACGATGCCTTCTCCGCCGGCTATGTCATGGGCAAGGAAATCGGTCTCGTCGTCTACAAGGTAGAGGATGACGGCTCGCTGCACGGCCTGTGGACCATCGCCGGTAAGAACGGCAGCGGCACCGAGGTGCTGACGCCGAAATGAGCCTGCCGGTCATCCGGCCAGCCCTCTCAGGGATTTCTATGGGTCACGGGTGAAAATCCATGGCCTATTTCTTTGACGTTGCTGTCTTGCCGCCGGCTGCTACAGGCTTGAGCGGTTCACCGCTTCGCCGAAACGTCGAACCGCTTTATTCTTTGTTTTCACGCAATTCCGGACGGAAAACCGTTTCACACTTTTCCTGGAATTGCTCTTGCAAAACCGGTAACGCCCTTGCCTCTTTCCCCAAACATTCGCGGCGCGCTGTGCATGATGGTGGCCATGATCGGCTTCACCCTCAACGACGCCATCACCAAGTTCTCGTCGGAATCGATGAACATGGCGCAGGTCATGCTGGTGCGCGGCGCCTTTGCGTCGCTGCTCGTCGGCCTGCTCGCCTGGCAGCAAGGCGCGCTCGCGCGACCGAGGTCGATGCTGCAGCCGCTGGTGGCGCTTCGCGTGGTCGCCGAGGCCGGCGCCACCGTCGCCTTCCTTGTGGCATTAGCGCATCTGCCGATCGCCAATGTCTCGGCGGTGCTGCAGGCGCTGCCGCTGGCGGTGACGATGGGGGCGGCACTCGTATTCAACGAAGCGGTCGGCTGGCGGCGCTGGCTGGCGATCGCGGTCGGCTTCGGCGGCGTTCTGATCATCGTGCGGCCAGGCTTCGAAGGCTTCAGCGTCTATTCGCTGTACGCACTCGTCAGCGTCGCCTGTTGCGCAGTACGTGACCTCGCCACCAAGCGCATCCCGAGGGCTATCCCGACCTTGCTGGTGTCGACGGCAACGGCAATCGCCATGACCATCGTTGGCGCCGTGCTGCTGTCGCCGATGGGCGGCTGGACGCCGATGTCCGGCAAAGGCACGGCACTTTTGGCATTGGCGGCGGTGCTGGTGCTGATCGGCTACCAGTTCATCATCATGGCAATGCGGGCTGGCGACATCTCCTTCATTGCGCCATTCCGCTACACGGCCCTCTTTTGGTCGATGCTGCTTGGCGTCATCATCTTCGGCGATGTCCCCGACCTGCCGATGATCTTCGGCTCCGCCATCATCATCGGCTCCGGCCTCTACGCGCTCTATCGCGAGCGGGTCGCCGGCCGGCAAAAACCCGCAGCCGAAAGCGCTGGACCCGACATGGCGCCGGACGGCATATAGCTTGGCCATGAGCCAAGACATTGCAGGAATTATCCTGGCCGGAGGCCTGTCACGGCGCATGGGCGGCGGCGACAAGACTTTGCTGGCGCTTGGCGGGCGTCCGCTTCTCGACCATGTCGTTGCCCGCCTGGCGCCGCAGGTCGGATCGCTGGCGCTCAGCGCCAATGGTGACCCGGCGCGCTTCGAGGCGGCCGGTCTTCCGGTTCTCGCCGATGCGGTGGAAGGCTATGCCGGACCGCTTGCCGGAATCCTCACCGGCCTCGAATGGGCGGCAGCGAATACCGCTTTCAAGGCATTGGCGACGGCCGCCGGCGACACGCCGTTCCTGCCGGTGGACCTGGTCGAGAGGCTGGCTGCGGCTGTTGACGAGCGACCAGGCTCCATCGCTGTTGCCAGTTCCGCCGGCCGGCAGCATCCGACCTTCGCGCTGTGGCCGCTCGGGCTGCGTGAGGCCTTGCGTCATTTCCTGATCGACGAGGACAACAGGCGCGTCTCCGCCTTCATCGAGCGGCACGACTGTGTCGAAGTGGAATTTCCGTTGCTGACCCACGGCAGTGACGAGATCGACCCGTTCTTCAACATCAACACACCGCACGACCTTGCGGTGGCCGAGCGTCTGTTGCAGAGCATCGGCCCATGAACATCTTCGGCATCACCGGCTGGAAGAATTCCGGCAAGACCACACTGACCGAGAAGCTGGTCACAGAGCTCGTCCGGCGCGGCTGGACAGTGTCGACGGTCAAACACGCCCATCATGAGTTCGACATCGACAAGCCTGGCGCCGACAGCTTTCGTCACCGCCAGGCGGGCGCCACCGAAGTCGCGGTGGTGTCGGGCAAACGCTGGGCGCTGATGCATGAATTGCGCGGTGAGGACGAGCCGACGCTGGAGACGGTCCTGTCGCGGTTGGCCCCGTGCGACATCGTGCTGGTCGAAGGCTACAAGCGCGAGGCGCACAAAAAGATCGAGACCCGGCGGCGGGAGGCCAAGGACCGCTCGCCGCTGTCGGCGAACGACGGACATATCGTGGCGATTGCCGCCGACTTCGCGGTTACCGGCGAAAGCCTGCCTGTGTTCGATCTCGACGACACGGGAGGGATAGCCGACTTCATCGAGCGCATGACCGGCCTCAAACCTTGAGGTCCCTGCCCTCGCCCGGTTCAGCCGCCCTCTTCAGCCGTTGCATTGTCTAAGCGCGCCGCGCCTGAACGGCCATGCGACGCGCTTCAGGTTGTTTTATTTATGCATGTCGTCGTCCCAAAACCGCTGCGCACTTTTGGGCGACATGCATTAACCCGGCGTCGGCATTGGCTGGACCCGCAAATCCCGCAAGCAACGGTTTTACAGTTGCTTTTCTCCCGAAAACAGTGGGAGTATCGCGCCAGCGGGCGGTCAAAAGCACCGCCCCACAGAGCCGTTCCGGAACGACGGCCGGGAGCCATAAAGAGAGGACTATCATGCGTATTGCACTGCGTATCGCGCTCGCCGCATCGGCTGCGCTGCTGACGCTCGGCGTCGCCCAGGCTCAGGAAACGACCCTGAGAATCGGCACCGAAGGCGCCTACCCCCCATTCAACAACCTGACCTCCGACGGCCAGCTCGTCGGCTTCGACATCGACATCGCCAAGGCGCTCTGCGACGAGATGAAGGTCAAGTGCACCTTCGTCGCCCAGGATTGGGACGGCATCATTCCCGCCCTGCAGGCCGGCAAGTTCGACGCCATCGTCGCCTCGATGTCGATCACGCCGGAGCGCGCCGAGAAGGTCGACTTCACCCACAAATACTACAACACGCCGTCGGCGATCGCGGTACCCAAGGATTCGACCCTCAAGGGCGTGACCAAGGAAGACCTGGCCGGCAAGACCATCGGCGTCGCAACCACGACGACGCATTTCAATTACGCCTCGAAAACCTATACGGACAGCACGGTCAAGGGCTATCCGAGCAGCCCCGAAGAGCAGGCCGATCTCGCCAATGGCCGTCTCGACGCGATCGAGGACGATATCGTCGTGTTGCAACAGTTCCTGGATTCGCCTGATGGCGCCTGCTGCAAGATTCTCGGCCAGCCTTCGCCGCAGCCGGTCGATATCTTTGGACCGGGCGCCGGCATCGCCGTGCGCAAGGGCGAGAAGGATCTGGTCAACAAGTTGAACAGCGCCATCGACGCAATCCGCGCCAACGGAAAGTACAAGGAAATCAACGACAAGTACTTCAAGTTCGACGTCTTCGGCGCCGAGTCCTGATCGTCTGAAACAAGGCGGCGGCAGGGGAAGTTTCCTGCTGCCGCCTTGGCCTGACAGAAGTGGAGACAAGACCCGTCAATGCCAAGCCAGAACATATGGATACTTCTCACTTGGGGACCCGATGGCTGGATTGACGATATTGCCTATGGCGCACTGGTCACCATTGCGCTCGCGCTGGCGACACTGCCGATCGGCCTGACGATCGGCTTTTTCGTCGCCTGGGCAAAACAATCCGAAGAGCCGTCGCTTCGCGTGGCTGCCAACATCTACACCACGGTGTTTCGCGGACTGCCGGAACTGGTGACGCTTTTCCTGTTCTTCTTCGGCATGCCGATCCTCTTGCAGTATGTCATCCGTCTGTTCAGGCCGGAAGCGACGGTCGATGTCGACAGCTTCCTCGCCGGCATGATCGTGCTGTCGTTGATCTTTTCGTCGTATTCCAGCGAAGTCTTCCTGTCGGCCTTTCGCGCCATTCCGAAGGGCCAGTATGAGGGCGGCTATGCGATCGGGCTGTCGAAATGGCAGACGATGCGCAAGGTGATCCTGCCGCAGCTGCTGCGCATCGCCTTCCCCGGCCTTGAGAATTGCTGGCTGAGCCTGCTCAAGGACACGGCCCTGGTGTCGGTCGTCAACCTGGCTGAAACCTTGCGCAACGCCGGCGTGGCGGCCCGTGTCACCAAACATTCCTTCCTGTTCTACAGCGTCGCGGCGATGGTGTTCCTTATCCTTGCCATCCTGTCGTCGATCGCCACCGGCTTCATCCTGCGTTCGCTCGGGAGGAGGGAGGCACGATGAGCGTCGTGACGCGCGCCGCCGTCGACATCGAGAAGCCACCACCACGGGCGCGAGGCTGGCCGCGGGCCCGTATCGTCGGCTACGCGCTGGTCGGCTTCTGGATCCTGTTCGGCATCGGCATCGCCGTCTATCTGGTTTACGCTTGGAATGGCGAATTCTTCGCCAGATACGCGCCGGCCTATCTGCAGGGCTTGGGAACCACGCTTGCGCTGGTGGCCATCTCGATGGTGCTCGGCGCGCTTTTTTCGCTGCCCGTCACCTATGCCCGCATGTCGAAGAACCGCTATCTGTCCGTCCTGGCCTATTGCTACGTCTACTTCTTCCGCGGCACGCCGCTGCTGGTCCAGGTCTATCTCGTCTATTACGGCCTGGGCTCATTCCGGGTGCAGCTCGAATCCGTCGGGCTGTGGTGGTTCTTCCGCGACGCCTTCAATTGCGGTGTGTTCGCCTTCGCGCTCAACACCGCCGCCTACCAGGCCGAAATCCTGCGCGGCGCCATCGAGAGTGTTCCGAGGGGCCAATGGGAGGGCGCTGCTTCGCTCGGCCTGCACAAGCTGCAGACGCTGCGCAAGGTCATCCTGCCCCAAGCGTTTATCGTGGCGCTCCGACCCTACGGCAACGAGCTCGTCTTGATGATCAAGGCCTCTGCCATCGTTGCCATCATCACCGTCTATGATTTGATGGGCAACGCGAAGCTCGCCTACGCCAAGTCCTTCGACTTCCAGGCCTATGTCTGGGTCGCCATCGTCTATCTGGTGATGGTCGAGATCCTGCGCCACGGCGTCGAATGGATCGAGCGACGGATCACCATTCATCTGATCCGCTGAGCGGTCGGCTGTACCAGTCGATCGGCTCATGCGCGTCTTGACGAATTGTGTGCAGTGCCTAGAGCTTGCGCTGACAATTTCGCTTTCATCTGAAGGGCAAACCCATGGCATCTGTGGCATTTCTCGGTCTTGGCGTGATGGGCTATCCCATGGCCGGGCACCTCAGGAACAAAGGTGGCCATGAGGTCACCGTCTACAACCGCACCGCAGCGAAAGCCGAGCAATGGGTTGCCCAGCATGGCGGCAAGCTTGCTTTGACGCCGGCAGAGGCCGCAGAGGGCCAGGATTTCGTCTTCTCCTGCGTCGGCAATGACGACGATCTGCGCTCGGTGACGACCGGGGCCGATGGCGCCTTCGCCGCGATAAAAAAAGGCTCCGTTTTCATCGACAACACCACCGCCTCGGCCGAAGTCGCGCGCGAACTGGCCGACGCCGCTGAAAAGGCCGGCTTTTCCTTCCTCGACGCGCCGGTTTCCGGCGGCCAGGCGGGCGCCGAGAACGGCGTGCTGACGGTGATGGTCGGCGGCGAGCAGGCTGCCTTCGACAAGGCCAGGCCGGTCATCGACGCCTTTGCCCGGATGGTCGGGCTGATGGGTCCGTCGGGCGCCGGCCAGCTCACGAAAATGATCAATCAGATCACCATTGCCGGGCTGGTTCAGGGACTGGCCGAAGGCATCCATTTCGGCAAGAAGGCCGGGCTCGACATCGAGAAGGTCATCGAGGTGATTTCCAAGGGCGCTGCCGGGTCATGGCAGATGGAGAACCGACACAAGACGATGAATGCCGGTAAATATGATTTCGGCTTTGCCGTCGACTGGATGCGCAAGGATCTCGGCATCTGCCTCGATGAAGCCGACCGCAATGGCGCCAGACTGCCGGTGACCGCCCTTGTCGACCAGTTCTACAAGGATGTGCAGGCGATGGGCGGCAAGCGCTGGGACACCTCGTCCCTGCTGGCGCGCCTGGAAAAATAGGCGTTCGCAATGGCCGAGCTTTCGCCCCAATCGAGCGCCGATGAGATCGTCGCCCAATTGCGCTCGATCGGCTCGGAGAACAATCGCCGCGGTATGCTGCGCTACGGCATCAAGATCGAGCGCGCGCTCGGCATCTCGCATGGCATGCAGCGGCAGATCGCCAAAGAGATCAAGCGCAACCACGAGCGTGCTTTCGAGCTTTGGCAGACCGGCATCATGGAGGCGCAGTTCATCGCTTCCGTCACGGCCGACCCGAAGCGCTTCTCAGCCGCGGATGCACGACAATGGGCCGCGTCCTTCGATTCCTGGGATATCGTCGACGGCGTCTCCGATCTCTTCGTCGACACGGACGCCTGGAAGGAGCTGATCGAAGAGTTCGCGGCGGACGAGCGCGAGTTTGTTCGACGCACGGCCTTTGCGATGATGGCGTGGTCCGTCGTGCACCGGAAGCAGGAGCCGGTGGCGACTTTCCTCGGCTTCCTGCCGATCATCGAAGCGCATGCCACCGACAGCCGCAATTTCGTGAAGAAGGCGGTAAACTGGGCGCTTCGTTCGATCGGAAAGCGATCGTTGGAGATGCACGGCGCTGCCCTTGCCGTCGCCGAACGACTGGCCCAGTCGGCCGACAAGACGGCGCGCTGGATTGGCAAGGACGCTGTCAGGGAACTCACCAATGCCAAGATCATCGAGCGGATCGCCGCCAGAAAAGGCTGACCTAGCAACCCGTTTGCCAACGCAACCTGGCCGCCGGCTCTCGCAGACATATGATGCGGCTCAAGCGTTGACGCAATTGGCCAGGACGTCTTTACTCGGCCTATGACCAAACATCTCCAATCGACCCTCGCGCTTGCAGCCGCGTTGTTGACAGCCGGCACCTTCGACGCCTCAGCGCAAACCGCGCATATCTTTTGGAAGGATCTCCGCCCGGCGACGCAGGCGGTGGCCGAAGATGCCGGCCTGCCGATGATTGCGGCAAAACTGCCCGATCGTGGCGAGACATTGTCGCTCAACCTGCAGGACAAGACGGTACAATTAGCCGGCTATGCATTGCCGGTCGACCGTGATGGCGATCTCGTCTACCAGTTCCTGCTGGTGCCGTGGACAGGCGCTTGCAGCCACATGCCGACGCCGCCGCCCAACCAGATCGTGCTGGTGACGCCGGCCCGTCCCTACAAGATGTCGCAGGCCTATGAGTCGGTTGCCGTGACCGGCGCCTTGCGGCCCGGCTTGGAGAAGAGCCAGTTGTTCATTCTCGACGGCGTCAGCATCATCCAGTCCGGCTACACCGTACGCAAAGCCGATGTGGTGGCAGTCGACACGGTGGCGGACACGATCACGCTGCCGGTCAACTCGCCCTGGGGTTTCCTCAACAAAAAGAAAAACTAAGCGCCGCCTGCTTGTGCAGCGTCACCGCCCAGTCACGGACAACCGCGCTCAGGCCGCGTTGGCGCCGGATTCCTTGTCCAGCAGCATGTAGTCGAGCGGCATTTCGGTCGTGTACTTGATCTGCTCCATGGCGAAGGACGACGACACGTCGCGGATCTCGATCTTGGCGATCAGCCGCTTGTAGAAGGCGTCATAGGCGGCGATATCGGGCACCACGACGCGCAGGAGATAGTCGACGTCGCCGCTCATGCGGTAGAATTCGACAACTTCGGGAAATTCCTGGATGACTTCCGAGAAACGCCGCAGCCATTCATGGCTGTGCGAATTGGTGCGGATCGACACGAAGACGGTGACGCGCACATTGACCTTTTCGTGGTCGAGGATGGCGACGCGCCGCTTGATGACTCCCTCTTCCTCCAGCTTCTGGATGCGGCGCCAGCACGGCGTCGTCGACAGGCCGACTTTCTTGGCGACATCGGCAACCGCGAGCGTCGCGTCCTCCTGCAGGAGGCGGAGAATTTTTCTGTCGAGGCGATCCATTGAGGTGCTCCTGGTGCAGGCCGCGTTCCCTCGGGCGCGACGCGCTTTGGGAATAGATTGGCTATATTCCCTCTTATTTCGACCTTTCACAAGAAAGAAATTCTGCCGGATGGCACAAAAGCGAGTGATATCTTGCTTAAAGTCTAATCTATGCGATAGCGGATTTCCGATCTCAGAAACGGCAGCAAATCCATTTCAAACCATGGATTCTGCTTCAGCCATCCTGAGTTGCGCCATGACGGGTGTGGCAGCGGCAGCACTTTCGGGCTGGCCAGCGCATCCCAGATGGTGCGCCAGTCCTTCACGGTTTCGGTCAGCGACGGCCGGCGCGTGGCGCCCATATGCCAGGATTGCGCGTAGGAGCCGATTGTCAAGACGAGGTCGATCTGCGGCATCAGCGCCATCAGCGGCGCGCGCCAGGCCAGCGCGCATTCTCGGCGCGGCGGCAGGTCGCCGCCCTTTGCGTCCTGGCCGGGGAAGCAGAACCCCATCGGCAAGATGGAGAATTTTTCCGTGTCGTAGAATTCCTCGCTGGTTACGCCCAGCCAGCTTCGCAAGCGGTCGCCGGACGCGTCGGTGAACGGCATGCCCGACAAATGCACCTTTGTGCCTGGCGCCTGGCCGGCGAGCAGGATGCGGGCGCTGGATGATGGCAGCAGCACCGGGCGCGGCTCGTGCGGCAGTGGCCTGCCGACTGGAGTGTCGACGCAGATGCGGCAGGCGCGGACCTTTGCCGTCAGGCGTTCGAGTTCCGCCTCCATCAGGCGGAAGCGCTCGGGCGACTGGAGACGGCACTGTACCAGCGCAGCACGTTGGTGCACTCGTCCGGCACTTTGATGCGCGCCGGTTTCATGAAATCCATGGCGATCATGCCGGTGATATCGGCGATCGAATAGGCGTCGCCGGCGGCGAAGTCGCGGTTTGCCAGTTCGGGGTCGAGCAGTTTCAGGAATTCAACCGCTTTCGCCTTGTTGGCCTCGCCCCATTCGGGGATCTGCGGAATTTCCCATTCCTTCATCGCCGGATGGATGTGGCGAAAAGCCTGGGCGACGCAGCTGAGCAGATTGAACTCCATGCGCCTTTGCCACATCTCGACCTTGGCCTTGCCGAGCGCGCCTTGCCCGAACAGCGCCGGTTCGGGATGCAGTTCCTCGAAATAGCGGCAGATGGCGACGGATTCGGTGAGGATGGTGCCGTCGTCGAGCTCGAGCACCGGCAGCCGCTGCAGCGGGTTGCGCGACCTGACCGGCTCCTGCTTGTGCCCCATCGCACCCATGTCGACCGGCACCAGCGGCACTGCGATGCCCTTTTCGGCGAGGAAAACCCGTACCCGCCGCGGGTTGGGGGCGCGGCCGCCGTCGAACAGTTTCATGCTTATCCTCCCGATCTGGTCCTTCAACTATAGTGCTCGTCACCAGAAGCGAAACATCTCTCGCAAGGCGTCACCGACCGAAGCCAGGGTGCCGTGCTTTCTTTCGAGCGGGCCGCCGTGGTGGCTTTCGCGCCAGTCTTGCGGCTGATCGAAAGTGCCGGCCCAGATGCCAACCTTGCCGGCGCGGGCAATGGCCTGCTCGGTGTCGAAATCGCCATAGGCAATGGCCCAGCCGGCCTCAACCTGGGCCCGGTTGAGATCCTTTCCACCGGCCTTGCAATCGCCGAGCAGGCGGCCGTAGCGGTCGCGCTGCCAGCCGCTGCAGGTCACCGGATTTCCTGATATCAGCCGCACCAGCGCCTGGCGCGCCAGCCTGCCGCAAGCGTAGTCTGCGCCATCCCTACGGCAGATCTGCTGGTATTCCGGAGCGTCGATGCCGCGCATGCGGATACGTTCGGTGCCAAGAGTGAGTGAATCGCCATCGTTGACGATCGCCACCCCTTGCGCCTTGCGCGTCTCGAAACGGTCGAGGCGTGCGGCGAGCAGGATCAGCAGGCCGAGCAGAATGACCGTCAGCGCGTAATCCAGCAGCTTGCGCCACAGGCTTCGCGGCGGCGGCGGATAGTATCGCCGGCGCGGCCTTGGCGACCACGAACGGCTCATATGGCAAACAGTCTCTTAATCATTCGAACGTAGCTTAACGAATTGAGATCGCTGCGCGCATAAATCGAAGTTTCCATGCCTCTGCTACGCTCGAACAAAGCGGATAAATTCATTGTGGACCGCCGGAAACCGCACCGCAACAGCGATGTGGCGCGCGCGGTGCGCAAGACGCGCGACCGTCTTTCGCAGCAGGTTGGCAATCTCGACTTCGACCGTGAACTGCTGAAGCTGCATGCCGGGACCATGGTGCGCGGCGCAGCCGTCATCCCACTGCTGGTGTTGGCGGTCGCGGCGGCCGGGCTGCTGGCCGGTGTGGACAGCGTCTGGGCGCTGTTCACCCTGATCTGCTATTCGATCGTCGCCTTCATGGCGCGCCGCGTCGAGCGCACCGAAGCCGCCGAGCTCAATCCTGTTCACACCCGCAGGGATTTCCTGATCGGACATTCGCTGTGCGGCCTCGGCTGGGCGTGGTTCGCATGGCTCGGCTGCGCCACCTGCCAGATCGACCAGTTCCAGGCCGCCAAGGCGGTGGTGCTGCTGCTGGCCATGGCGGCGACCGCTATCATGGCGTCGTCCTTGCGCGGCTCTCTGCTTGCCACCTTCGTCGTTCCGGTGGCGGTCTATGCCTATGCTGAAACGAAATTTTGGGTGCCGGTCGGGACGATCATGGTCGCCCTGCTGGTCGCGGCATTGCCGTTCTTTGCCTATATCGCGCGCCATCTCAACCGCTCGTCGCTGATACTTCTGTCCTTCCGCTCCGAAAAGGATGCGCTGCTCGCCGAGGTGGAGACCGCGAAATCGATGTCGGACGAAGCTCGTCGGCGGGCCGAAGACGCCAATCTGGCGAAGTCGCGCTTCCTTGCTTCTATGAGCCATGAGCTCAGGACGCCCCTCAACGCCATTCTCGGTTTTTCCGAGGTGATGGCCAATGAGGTGCTCGGGCCGATGAGCAACCCGACCTATCGCGACTACGCCCGCGACGTGCACGATTCCGGCCAGCATCTGCTCGACCTGATCAACGAAATCCTCGATCTGTCTCGCATCGAGGCCGGCCGCTATCAGCTCAACGAAGAGCCGGTGATGCTGCTCAACATCGCCGAAGATTGCTGCCACATGATGGAATTGAAGGCGCGCAACAAGGACATCCGCATCGTCCAGGATTTCGAAAGTGCCCTGCCGCGGCTGTTCGCCGACGAGCGCGCGGTGCGGCAGATCACGCTCAACCTCCTGTCCAACGCCATCAAATTCACCGCCACCGGCGGCGAAGTTCGCGTGCGCGTCGGCTGGACGGCGGGCGGCGGCCAGTACATTTCGGTCAAGGACAATGGGCCGGGCATACCGGAAGACGAAATCCCGATCGTGCTGTCCGCCTTCGGCCAGGGCTCGATCGCCATCAAGAGCGCCGAACAGGGCACCGGGCTCGGACTGCCGATTGTGCAGGGCCTGCTCGCCATGCATGGCGGCGAATTCGAACTTCAGTCGAAATTGCGCGAAGGCACCGAGGCAATCGCCATCTTCCCGCTCGCCCGAGTGATGGAGGAACTGCCGGCGCTGCCAACCAAGACCGTGGCGGCGGCCCGCCGACGTTGACAGCTTGTTCTAGGCTTTGACCGCCGCCGCCATGCCCGAACTGGTAAGCGCCGCCGCCTTGACCAGACCGGCGGCAAGGGCGGCCCCTACCCCTTCGCCGTGGCTGATGCCGAGATCAAACAGCGGCCTGAGGCCGAGCCGCTCGGCGGCAAGCCTTTGGCCGGGTTCAGGCGACTGGCTGGCCAGCAGGCAATGGTCGAGCGCACCCGGGTTGGCGGCATGCAGCACGGCAGCGGCAGCGGTCGCGGCGAAGCCGTCGAGCAGCACCGGGATTTTTTGCATCCGGGCGGCGAGGATGGCGCCGGCAATGGCCGCAAACTCGCGGCCACCGACCCGGCGCAGTGCTTCCAACGGGTCCTTCAGAGCCGCACCATGGAAGGCGACGGCTGCATCGACTACATCAGCCTTGCGCGCCTGCATGGCCGCGTCGGCACCGGAGCCGGGGCCGACCCAGTCGGCGCCGCTGCCACCGAACAGGGCGGCGCACAAAGCCGCCGCAACGGTGGAGTTGCCGACGCCGAGATCGCCGAGGCAAATCAGATCGGAGCCACCGGCAATGGCTTCCATGCCGAAGGCCATGGTGGCGGCGCAGCCGCGTTCGTCGAGGGCGGCGTCCTCGGTGATGTCGGCGGTCGCAATGTGCAGCGCCAGATCGAACACCTTGAGGCCAAGATTGTTGGCGACGCAAATCTGGTTGATTGCCGCACCGCCGGCGGCGCACAGCTCAACGGCGTTTGCGGTCTCAGCGACAGGGCGCGGCGAGATGCCGTGGCGGGTCACGCCATGGTTGCCGGCGAAGATCGCCACCAGGGGCCGGTTCACCGCCGGCGGGGCGCGCCCGCTCCAGGCAGCAAGCCAGGCGGCGATGTCCTCGATGCGGCCAAGCGAGGCTTTCGGCTTGTCGGCCTTGGAAAACAGGGTGGGGCCCCGGGGTTTAGCGCCTGTATAGGCCGGCGGCGGGCTCGCCAGCAGATTGCGAAAGTCGTCGAAGGGCAGCGCGCTGGTCATGTCGGTCCTGATCATTCCCTGTGGTTGATCAGCGGCATAACCGCCTTGCCCGGCCGGCACAACTCCCCTCGACATTGGCGCGAAAGCAGTTGCCCGCGCCGCATTCCGAAGGGCTTGCATTGGCTTTGCCGTTGCACCATGTGGAGATGGAACGAGGGATTCCGGACGGAACCTTCAAGAGAAAGTCATGACGGCCATCGAATCCCCGTGCATCCTGGTCTGTTCGATCGACATGAAAACCGGCTTCTGCTTCGGCTGCGGCCGCACGCGCGATGAAATCGGCGCCTGGATTGGGATGACGCCGGAGGTACGCCGCAGCGTCATGGCCGAGTTGCCGGCCCGATTGGAAACGGTCGAGCGCCGGCCGCGCCGGGAAACACGCCGCAGCCGCATGGCGCGCGAGCGCGACGTCCTCTCTTGAAACGGCAGGTCCAATGAACCGACTGTTCTGGATCGTGATGGCGGCAATCGGCCTCGGGCTGGTGCTGCTGATGATCAACAACGACGCCGGCAGCACGTTCGGCATCGAGAATTACGATTTCAGCCGTCTGGTCTGGCTGGGGGCGATCGGCTTGCTGGTCAGCGCCGGCCTTGTCCGGTCCGGCAGGCCGCTCGGCGTCATGGCCCGCAATCTCGGCACGTGGGCCCTGATCGTGCTGGCGCTCGTCGCCGGCTACCAGTACCGCTACGAGTTGCAGGATTTCGCCAGCCGGGTGACGGCGGGCCTCGTTCCCGGCAGCCCGCTGGCGCTCGGCGTCGAGGACGGCCATGCCACCGTGACCCTGGACAAGGCCGACAGCGGCCATTTCGAGGCCCGCATCACGATCAACGGCGCGCCGATCCGCACCGTCGTCGATACCGGCGCGACCAGTACAGTGCTCACCGCCGAAGACGCGCAGGCGGCCGGCTTCAATCCGGCCGCGCTGAGCTTCACCGTCCCGGTCTCGACCGCCAATGGCATGGCACGCGCCGCTTCGGTGCGCACCGACGAACTGGCGATCGGCGGCATCGTGCGCAAGAACATGCAGGTGATGGTCGCCGCGCCCGGCGCGCTCAGCCAGAGCCTGCTCGGCATGAACTTCATCGGTTCCCTGTCGGGTTTCGACGTGCGCGGCGACCGGATGATTCTGCGCGACTGAACTGCTTAAGCGGCCTTTTCAACACGGTCGAAATCGACGGCAGCGAACGCTGCCTTCAGCACATCCGGTCCGGCGCCGGGTTTCGTCGCGTCGGTGGACAGTATCTGCCGGAAGCGGCGCGCGCCCGGCAGGCCGTGGAACAGCCCGACCATGTGGCGGGTGACGTGGCCGAGCCGCCCGCCCTGCTCGATATGCCGCGCGGCGTAGTCGGCCATCGTGTCGATCAGCGCGGCAAAATCGTAGGCGCCGGCCTTGTCGCCGTAGAATGCCGCGTCGACGCCGGCCAGGATGCCTGGCGTGTGGTAGGCGGCGCGGCCAAGCATGGCGCCATCGACATGATCGAGGTGGCGAGCCGCCTCTTCGAGCGATTGAACGCCTCCATTGATGCCGATGAATTTGTTCGATCTTCCAGCCTTGAGGCGATAGACCCTGTCATAGTCGAGCGGCGGGATGTCGCGATTTTCCTTCGGGCTCAGACCCTCCAGCCAAGCCTTGCGCGCATGCACCCACAGCGCGTCGGCGCCGGCCGCGAAGACGCCGTCGGCCAGCGCGTCGAGCGCGGGCTCCGGATCCTGCTCGTCGACGCCGATGCGGCATTTGACCGTCACCGGGATTTTCACCGCCGCCTTCATCGCCGCCACACAATCGGCGACGAGGTCAGGCACTTTCATCAGGCAGGCGCCGAACGTGCCGGATTGGACCCGGTCGGACGGACAGCCGACATTGAGATTGATTTCGTCGTAACCGAACGCCTCGCCGATGCGCGCCGCCTCGGCCAGCTTTTGCGCATCGGAGCCGCCGAGTTGCAGTGCCACCGGATGTTCGGTCTCGTCAAAACCAAGCAGCCGCTCGCGCGCACCATGGATGACGGCGTCCGCCACCACCATTTCGGTGTAGAGCAGCGCACGCCGCGTCAGCTGGCGGTGGAAGAACCGGCAATGCCGGTCGGTCCAATCCATCATGGGTGCAATAGCCAGTCTATGCTCTTGATTTTTCAGCATTTTCTCTTTAACATCAAATCGTTAGAACCTACCGAGCGCACACGAATTTACGCCAAAATACGACCCTTTTCGCCACGTTTCGATCTCTCAGTGCACACAGAGCGCACACGAAAAAATGGCCACCTACACAAAACTCTCGTCCGGTTCCTGGCGCGTCCAAGTCCGTCGCAAGGGTCGCTACGTCAGCGAGACCTTCCTGCGCCGAGACGACGCACGGCGCTGGGCAACCGAAGCCGAGCGCCAAGTCGATCGTGGTGAGACGCCGACCAAGTCCCGTATAGCCCGCCTGAAAACTTTCGGTGAACTCATCGACCTTCATATCGACGACATGTGTGATGTAGGCAAGTCCCCTCGCCGCTCCAAGGCCGCGGCTCTCGATATGCTCCAAAGACATCTGGGGAAGTGCAACATCGCGGCTCTCGATCGCGAACGGCTCATTCGTTTTGGGCGCGACCGGGCCGCCCAAGGTGCCGGACCGATGACCCTCGGCATCGACATCGGCTTTGTAAAACTCATACTGGCTCATGCCGCTGCGGTGCACGGCCTGCCCGTCAAGGTCGAACCGGTTGATCTCGCGCGTATTGCCCTAAAGAGGCTTGGCCTCGTTGGTAAGGGCAATCAGCGCGACAGGAGGCCGACCCAGGATGAACTCGACAGGCTCATCGCCCACTTCGATGCAAATCCTCGTCAAATAGCGCCGGTTGGTCAGATAATACGTTTCGCCGTCGCAACGGCGATGCGCCAGGAGGAAATCTGCAAGGCGCGGTGGTCCGACATGGACGCCCGCACGCGGATGCTTCTCATCCGTGACCGGAAAGACCCGCGAAACAAAAACGGGAACAATCAACGCATACCCTTGTTCGCGGCAACTGGGTACGACGCATGGGCCATTGTCGAGGACCGACTGGCCAAGCGAAGCAATGACGATGATCGAATTTTCCCATTCAATCATAGGTCAGTCGGCACCGCCTTCCGTCTAGGGTGCGCTGACCTGGACATCCACGACCTTCATTTTCACGACTTGCGGCATGAAGGAACAAGCCGCCTCTTCGAAGCTGGATTCACGATCGAACAGGTAGCTCTGGTCACGGGTCACAAGGATTGGAAGATGTTGCGGCGGTATACGCATCTCAAGCCGGAAATGCTGCACACTATCCAAGCGGCGAGGGCAGCGTAGTTGGCGGCTCAGGTTGACTGGCATCTCCGCCAGGCTTTTGCCTTGCAAGGTCTTCGAAAACGAGCGTGGCATTGACCGAGTGCACCGCCTTTGGGAGATTGCTCTGCACCCCGAAGGCGTCATGAGATTGACGCGTTTCGGCTGGCTGCGCTTTGGCGGGTCTCACCCGAGATTTTCAGTCGCCAGCGCCGGCCTCCTGGATCGAAGTCCCAGCGCCTGCTCCACGGAGTGTCCCGCCCTCAGCACTGTGTCGTCCTCAAACTTGCGGCCCACGATCTGCATCGAGATCGGAAGTCCCGTCGCGGTAAAGCCGTTACAGATCGCTAGCGCCGGGCTACCAGTAAGGTTGAAAGGACGGCTGAGCGAAAGTTCGATCTCGCCCATCTCCGTCATCTCATAACCGAGGATCTGAGCGGGCGTCTTCATCGTCGGCAGGACAAGGACGTCGACGTCCTCCATTACGCCGGCGAGTTCTTCAGTCAGCGCCGCCTGCCGAAGGCGGGCATCGATATAGTCGGCCGCCGAAACGGTCTTCCCGTCCTGCAGGCGGGAGCGGCTGACAGGATGAAACCGTTCTGGATAGGCATCGAGCTCCGCCCGATGTTCGGCGTATTCCTCCGGCCAGGTAATGTTTCTTGCGACGGAACCGTATAGGCCGAAATCCGCCAATCTCACGGAGGAAACACGGCCGCCAAGCTCCTGCACGACGGCGAGCGTATTCTCCATCGCGTCGAGCACGTCCTGATCGACGTCGGGATCGCCCTCGTAGAATTGCCTTATGACGCCGACACGCAGACCTCGGATGCCTTCTCCTATCCTTGAGATATCGGGGCTCTTGAAACCTCTAAGCAAAATATCGTCAGTATCCGTCGACACCATCGACGCTATCATCAGGGCGCAGTCCTCGACCGTCCAGGCTAGCGGACCGACGCAATCCATTGATCGTGACAGCGGAAGTACGCCCTTTCGGCTTACCAGCGCGTCGGTCGGCTTGAGACCTGCGACCCCACACCACGCGGCAGGATCTCGTATCGAGCCTGCGGTCTCCGTCCCCACCGACCCGGCGCACAAACCCGCCGCAACCGCAATCGCCGAGCCGCTCGATGACGACGATGGGTCGAGATCGAGGTTCCACGGGTTGCGGGCGGGCGGCCAGCCAAGATCGAACTGCGTTCCGGAGACTGCGTATTCGGTGGTTGCTTGCTTCCCGAGGATAATCGCGCCGGCCCGCTTCAAGGATGCGACGACGCCTGCATCCTCGCTGGCGATCGCGTTGCGCCGATGAACAGCCTGCGCCGTGGTCGGCAGTCCCGCGACATCGATCAGGTCCTTGATGCCAATGGGCACGCCGTGCAGAGGGCCTAGCCACTCCCCGCGCACGAGCGCCTGCTCCGCCGCAGATGCCTCCTGCAACGCGCTTTCAGCTCGCAGCGAGTTGAAGCTGTGAAGTCTCTGGTCCAGCCCAGCGATTCTGTCGAGGTACGTCTTCGTGAGTTCAAGGGGAGATATTTCCTTCGCGCGAAGTCTGCGGGACAGTTCCGCAAGCGACAGCAGGGCGATGTCCGATGACAGACTCATGCAGGTGCGACTCGATCTTGAATGATTAATTTCAGAGGGCGGCGGCAGTCATCAGACGCACTTGCCCGGGCATTCTTCCGGATTCAGGCGGGACATCGAGAGCACTGCGTTCTCCACGGAAGACCTTTTCCGCGAGCACGCACGCCGCCCGGTGACCGGCACTGACCTCGATCTGAGGCGGGAGTGCTGTCGCACAGTCGGCGACAGCTAGTGGACAACGCGTCCGAAACGCGCATCCCGACGGAGGATTGGTCGGGCTCGGTATTTCTCCCACGAGCAGCGGGACCTTCCGATTTCTCTCCTCAATGGGATCGGCTGCTGGAACCGATGCCAGCAGCAACTGGGTGTAGGGGTGGCTCGGATGGTTGTAGACGTCCTCAGACGTTCCCATCTCGACGATCCGACCAAGGTACATGACGTAAACACGCGACGAAGCCTGTCGAACGAGGCCGAGGTCGTGAGCGATGAACAGACAGGCGACGCCAAGGTCCCTGCGCAGTCCCATGAACAAATTCATCACTTGCGCCCTGATCGAAAGATCGAGCGCGCTAACGGGCTCGTCGCAGATCAGCACCCGCGGTTCCACGGCAAGTGACCTCGCGATTGCCACACGTTGACGCTGTCCACCGGACAGCTCTCGGGTGAACCGGTCCCTGACCTGTGTCGCCAGTCCGACCTGGTCCAACAGCTCCGTCGTACGCGCCGCACGTTGTTCCTTCGAGCGCATCCCTTTGATGATCAGAGCCTCTGCGATTGCTTCGCCAACGGTCTGTCGATCGTTCAACGAGGCGTAGGGGTCCTGGAACACGTATTGGACGGCACGGCGCACTTCCCTAAGGCGTCCGCCCGAGAGGGATCCGAGATCGACGCCGTCGAAGATCACTCTACCCGACTGAGGTTTCTCCAGCCCCACGATGGATCGGCCAAGTGTCGACTTGCCGCAGCCAGACTCGCCGACGAGGCCGACGATTTCGCCCGCGTTCAACGTGATTGACACGTCATTAACGGCCTTGATGGTCTTGCCCCTCATCGCGCTGGGATAGCTCGTCACAAGGTTTTCGACTTCGAGAACAGCCATCAGCTTACTCTCTCCAACAGGTGGTTGTTGATCACAGGACATGCGGCGAAGACCGAAGGATCGAGCGTCTCGACGAGCCTGGGCCGATGCGATTTGCAGCTTTGGACCGAATGAACGCAGCGCGGCTCAAAAGCACACCCGACAATAGGCGCCGCGAGTATAGGCGGCACGCCGGGGAGTCCCCGGAAGGGTGCCCCGACCGCGTCTTCACGTCGCGGGATGGCGTCGATCAGCCCCATTGTGTAGGGATGATGCGGTGAAACCAGAACCTTTTCGACGGGACCGGTTTCCGCGTTCCGGCCTGCGTACATGACGACCACTCGGTCTGCCGATCCTGCGACGACGCCCATGTCGTGAGTAATGAGAACCATCGCCATTTTAAGCTTTGACTGAATGTTCTTGAGCAGGCGCAGGATCTGGGCCTGAACGGTGACGTCGAGCGCGGTGGTCGGCTCGTCCGCAATCAGGAGCTTGGGTTCGGCCGCGATGGCAATTGCAATCATCACGCGCTGCCTGAGGCCACCGGACAGTTCGTGAGGATACTGCCTTAGTCGCGCCGCCGGGTCGGATATGTCGACCAATTTAAGAAGGTCTAGCGCCCTTGCTTCGGCGGCAGTTGCCGACATGCCCAAGTGGAATTCAGCCATCTCCGCGATTTGCCGCCCCACCCGTCTTGCGGGGTTCAGTGCACTCATCGGGTCCTGAAAAATGAAGCCTATCGACTTTCCACGGAAGTGTCTGATTTTATCCTCGGAGGCTCCAACCAGCTCGGTGCCGTCGAAGACCACTGAGCCCGAAACGTCCGCTTTTACACCAAGCGGCATCAGACCGAGAGGAGCGAAGTTCATCACGGTCTTGCCGCTGCCGCTCTCGCCTACGACAGCCAACGTCTCCCCGCGTCGTATCGAATAACTGACGCCATCGACCGGACGGACCGCCCCATGGCGAGTTAGGAGATCGACCGTCAGGTTTCTCACGTCCAGTACGGTTTCAGCGGGCATCAGATCGACTCCTTTGCCCAGAGCGCCGTGGCGCGGCGACGGGCGACAAGCATCTTGTTCGTGAGCGGGGTCGGCACGCGGTTCAGCGCGACTGCTTCCCCTAGGATATTGAATCCAATCACGGCCAACGTAAGGGCAAGACCCGGGAGAACGACCTGCCGTGGATCGGTTTCCAGATAGGGAAGCGCATCGACCAGCATCTGCCCCCATTCCGGGGTCGGCGGTTGGATACCGAGGCCGAGAAAGCTCAGAGTGGCAATCGCCAGAGCTACTGCGCCCGCGTCTGCCGTGGCATAGACAAGGACGGCGCCGAGCGTCGTTGGAAGAAGATGGACGAAGTAGATCCGCATAGGGCTAGCACCAAGGACGCGCAGCGCCTCCATCTCAGGCTTGTTCATGACGCTCACGGCCACCGCGCGGCTGACGCGAGCGCTACCCGGCCACCAAGCCAGCGCCAAGGCCAGGATCATGTTCCAGTAGCTGGCCCCGAATACGCCGATGACCGCGAGCGAAATGATAAGGCTTGGGATAGCGAGACCGACGTCGACAATGCGCATGAGGATCTCGTCCGTCCAGCCGCGTCGATATCCGGCGACCGTTCCGATGGTGGTTCCTATCGTGTGGGCGATGACGAGCACGAGACAGACGCCGACAAGTGAGGTCCGGGCAGCGGTTATCAGTCTGCTGAGCGTGTCCCTGCCAAGGTGGTCGGCGCCCAGCCAGTGTGTCATGGTTGGCCCTTCGCCTGCGAGCAGCAGATTCTGAGTGTTCGGTGCGTGAGGTGTGAGCAGCGGTGCGAACACGCCGATGAATACGAAAGCGCCAATGGTGATGACGGATGCGCGCGGCAGTTTTCCTATCGGGTCTGCCAATTTGCCTACTATGTTCATGATCCGCTCCTTTGCCGGCGCATGCGCGGATCGGTGAGCATCATCAGGACGTCCACGATCACATTCAAGATAATGAAGAAGGTTATGAAGATCAGCAGACAGGCCTGCACCACCATGAAGTCGCGGAACCGGACCCCGGTCAGGAACAGCTCTGCGACCCCCTGCCAGGCGAACAGCGGCTCCACCACGACGGCGCCGACGACCATGAGACCTATCTGGGTTCCGAGCGCATTCAGGTAGGTCGGCGCAATGTTGGGCAAAGCGTCGCGCATGAGTATCCGCTCACGTTTGAAGCCCTTGCTCATCGCGGTGAGGACGAACGGACGCGCCATGGCCTCCTCGAGGCCGACTCGGACGACGCGGCTGAGGACAGCAGCAGGCAGCATCGCTATTGTGAGCCATGGCAATATGAAGCTGCGAAAACCGTCGTAGCCGAATGTCGGAAATATCTTGAACGACACCGAGAAAGCATAGACCAGAAGCGCACCGACGAAGAACGAGGGCGTGGATGCACCGAACAACGCCAGTCCGCGTGCAATGTGGTCGGGCATTCTGTGTGCCCACAGGGCCCCTAGAAATCCTGTGAGCAAACTCAAGACGAGGGCGACCACGGCTCCGCCGGCGACCAGCGTCGCAGTAACCGATAACCGGCTCCGAAGAGCGTTTCCAACGTCCTCCCCAGTCTTGTAGGAGATGCCGAAGTTGCCGTGAGCGGCATTGCCAAGCCAGTCCGTGTATCGAATGAGCAATGGCTTGTTCAGGCCGATTTCCTCCGCGACCTTGGCAATGTCCGCCTTGGTCGCCGTTGGAGTGCGAAGCTCCGCAATCAAGATGGCGACGTTGCCTGGGGCTGACACCACCAGGGAAAAGCACAACACCGAAGCCAGAAAAAGCAGAACGAGCGCGTTCCGGGCTCTCTTTGCGATGAAGAAGAACACGGCGTCTCCTATTCGCTCAGGCTGATGTTTTCGTAAGGCATATCGTACTCCGTTGCCGGGGCCTTGAAATCTTTGACGCGGCTGGAGTGCGCCCAGATACCTGGCACGTAAAGCAGTGGAGCGATGGCGACGTTATCGTGCAGCCAATCGTAAACCTTCTGGACGTTGGCTTCCATGTTTGGATCCAACGCCGACATCGTCGCGGTCACGAGCGGATCGAGCCGCTCAGCATCGACGAACAGCTTACCGTCGACGCCGTTGTCGTAGGTAGACAGGAAAAGACCGACGATTGTGGCGAAAGGCTCGTACGGAGCGCCGTATGTCTGGAAGAAAGCAAGATCGAACTTGCGTTCGGGAATATCGCTGTGTCGCGAGGCATGGTCCACCGAGCGGATCGTAAGCTGAATGCCGATCTCCTGCAGTTCCGCCTGAAGCACCTCGGCGACGGATCTCGATCCGGGAATTTGTTCTTCACTGACGACGATTTCGAGAGCGAGCGGAGAGCCATCCTTCTCTCTCACAGGACTGCCGACCCAGCCTGCCTTTTCCAAAAGCGCCTTAGCACCTTCGACGTCGATCTGGGGAACGTCATAGCGCTTTCCGGCCAGTGGCACGGATTCGGCGAAGAGATTGGCCGACGTCGCTGCCATCCCGCGATAAAGCACCTTTGAAATTGCTGCCCGGTCGATGCCGATATCGATCGCCTTCCGGACTGCGACTTCCTTGAGAGCTGGAGCCCGGTCGGGATTGAATGCCATGATCATCGTCGTCGAACCGGGTTCCACAACGACGTCTAGGCCCGCCTGCTTCAAGGTCTGGGCCTCGATCGCGGTGATCGGCGATACGAAGGCCCCGCCCATTAGGTCGATATCGCCGGCTCGGAGGGCAGCCATACGGCCACGAGAGTCGGGGAGCACCTTCAACTGGACTTTCGAGAACTTGGGCTTCTCGCCCCAATAGCGGTCGAACCGCTCGAAGACGCTGCCCGAGTTATCCGCGCTGATTTCACGCCATGGGCCGGTCCCGACCGGAGCCTTGTAGCTCCCGTCAGTTGCGACCGATTTCGGGCTGAGGAAACGACCGGGGCGGACATAGGCCAATTCCTGCAGCAGCCCAAGAACAGGCTCCTTGAAGCGGATATCGATATGTTTGTCATCGACGACAGTGGCGTCCACGAAGAGCCTGGAGCAGTTCATCCAGTTGTTGTCAGCCTGCCCCATCCAGCGCCCCAGGTTCCACTTGGCGGCGGTGGCGTCGAATGGTGTCCCGTCATGGAAGACAACTTGCTCTCTGAGCGTCAGGCGCAGGAGCTTGCCCTCATTCTCGATCGACCAAGCGGTCGCCAGTCCAGGTTCAATTTTTCCGTCATAGGAGTACGTGACGAGTGGTTCGAACACCATGTCCTGGACCGCGTAGAGCCCCTTGAATTTGTGAGGGTCCAGGTCGCCGGGGGCCACAGAGATGGCGATCCTAAGCGTATCATTATCGGCCGCGGCCGCGACCATGGTCGGAAAAAGGGAGCCGCCGGCGGCGATGCCAATCATGCCGGACAATCCTGTCAGAAACGACCGTCTGTGAATTGATATGAATTTGCTGCTGTCCATGTTCCGTTCCCCTTGTTTTTGATTTGATTACCCGTAGGAGCGAGCTCCCGTGCCGGATCGATCTTGTGCGGTCCGGACAGATATGTCTTCGAGGAGGCGGGCGACGTCCGCCTGCAAGTCCTCAAGCGCCTCGATCCCGACACTGATGCGCAGCACGAGGTCGGACGCGAGCCATTCTGTCGCCGTTCTGTTCTGCCGGACGGGCATCGGCGCGACGAGACTGCGGGTACCTCCCCAGGAGGCGCCGATGGCGAATGTCGTCAAGACGTCGAGCGCTGGTGAGACATGTGCGGTGCAGGCGTCCTTGAATAGCACGCCGAATACGCCGCTCGCTCCAACGAAGTCGCGTTTCCAGAACTCATGACCAGGCGAATGGGCGAGCGGCGGCCACAGCACGCGGTCTACCAACGAATGCCGTTCGATCTGTTCGACCAAGGTCCGCGCGCTTTCGAACGAGCGCTGCATCCGGATGCCGAGTGTCTCCATACCGCGCAGGACGAGGGCCGCGTCGTCCGGCGAGACGCCTATCCCAAAGCGTCCCATGAAACCCTTGACCACAGCCTCGTGTTCGGGACGGGCGATCGTAACCGATCCCATCAGTATGTCGGAGTGCCCGGAGATGTATTTGGTCAACGCCTCTGTGACGATATCGACGCCGTGCAGGATCGGCTTGAAGTTCAGCGGCGTCGCCCAAGTGTTGTCGCATCCGACGAGAATGCCGCGGCGCCGGGCCACCGCCACAATGGCTGGTATGTCCTGGACGTCCATGCTTGTCGAACCAGGAGACTCGCACCAGATAATCGCGGTGCGCTCGTCGATCTTGCTTTCGAGATCATCGATCGTGGATGGATCGAAGTACCTCGTCTCTATCTGGAAGCGTGCCAGGTCCTGGTTGGCGAAGTCCCTGACGGGCGGGTAGGACGTGTCTACAACGAGGATGTTGTCGCCGGCCTTCAGGAAAGAAAGCATCGCTACCGAGTTGGCCGCTTGGCCAGAAGGGGCGAGGAACGTCCGGACGCCTCCTTCGAGCTTGGTAAGCTTTTGTTCGAGCGTGCGCGTCGTCGGCGTGCCGTACAAGCCGTAGGAATATCCTTCAGGCCCGCGCTGCGCGCGGTTGGCGTATGCCTCCGCATTCTCGAACACGATTGTCGATGCTCTGTGGACCGCAATTCCAAGCGGATCGAAGCCCTCATTCCTAACCTTCGGGGTCAGCACCACTTCAGTAAAGTCGTTCATTCTCTCGCCACCCCCTGGACATGGCGATTGTTTAAGCACACTCCTCACTATGCGGTCTAATATCAAGATTACG
This sequence comes from Mesorhizobium sp. M0029, assembly GCF_040323735.1. NCBI lineage: Bacteria > Pseudomonadati > Pseudomonadota > Alphaproteobacteria > Hyphomicrobiales > Phyllobacteriaceae > Mesorhizobium > Mesorhizobium sp. M0029. Next base: position 116,210 of record NZ_JAMYVF010000013.1, on the reverse strand, counting down.
GTTTACTATTCGAGGAGGTTATAGGGTCGTATGAACCTGAGGCAGATCGAAGTCTTCCACGCCCTGATGACAAACGGCACGACGACACGTGCGGCCGAGGTCCTGCGCATCTCACAGCCGGCCGTGAGCAAGGCGGTTCAGGAGCTGGAGCGCACCGTTGGTTTTGCGCTGTTCAATCGCGCTAAGGGGCGCATGAGCCCAACTGCGGAAGGGCGGCTCTTCTTCCGAGAGGTTGAAACCTCGTTTTCCGGCCTGATCCATCTCAAGAGTGCGGCTGCGCGTATAAGAGACTTCGGGTCGGGCGAAATAAGAGTGGCAAGCCTGTCGGCGTTAAGCACTAACGTCATGCCAAAAGTCATGCGCTCGTTCCAGAAGCGCCATCCGCAAGTGGCTATAACGTTCCAAGCGCGGATGTCGTCCTCGGTCAAGGAGTTGGTTGCTTCCGGCCAGTTCGACGTCGGTGTGGCGGCGGACGAGATCGATCTCGCGGGCGTCATCGCTCGGCCCTTTGCCAGCTATCAGGTTGCCATTGCCCTGCCTCCGGGCCACCGTTTGCAGGGCAGAGCAGTTATCTATCCAAGAGACCTCCACGATGAAAACTTCGTCGCACTCGCGCCGGAGGACACGACAAGGCGAGAGGCGGAGGCGATTTTCGCGGAGCATGGGGTGAAGCCAAAAATTGTCTTGGAGACCCCTTATTCGACGACGATCGCGGCGATGGTCGAGGCTGGTCTTGGCTGCGGCATGGTCAATCCGATTACGGCGGACCCCTTCCTCGGACGGGGAATGATGATCGTGCCGTTCGAGCCAGCAATTCACTTTCGGACGCTTCTGTTGCTTCCGCCTCAAAGGGAGCCTTCGACAATTGTGGCTGATTTTATAGAAGAGCTGTTGAAGGGGTCCTCCGGGGTGTAGATGAGCGCGATCAACGTCGAAGCTTAAGGTTTCGGTCAGACTGAACTGCACCGCGATATCCTGCTGGGCTCCGACATTTTCGTCGAATTCCCACCACAGACACGCATCGAGTGCGAGATCCAGCAGCTGGACTCCAACTGTCCCGGTGACCGAATTCCGGGACGCCAGGGCGCAAGGCCGCCGGGAGGTCAGCAGATCACGCTGTTCGATTCCGTCGGCTTCGCCATCGAGGATTTTTCGGCGATACGTGCGCGCCAGCCACAAGCGACCGGCCTCTACGAGGAGCTCGCCGCTCCCGACGAGCCGCGAGATCTGTTCGGCATGCTAGTGAGGGCAGCCATGCAGCCGGCCGCATAACAAGGCTCGCTCAAAAACCAACTTCCGCCCTCCCGCCCAATTGCACTTCCACCTTCATTGCTGGGCGGTGCCTCGACTGAGCTGCTTCATGCAGAGTTTCGTGACCCATGCCCCCGCCACGTTCCTCTTTGTAACTTCTTGCCTTGTGCACCCGGTGCGCTTTGCTGTAGCGAGGCTGCTGACGTAGATCGGGGCTACGGCAACTGAAGAGCAAATGAAGGGTTGGCCCAAATGCCTGAAGATCTTATCAACTCCGACGCGGAATTGCTGGAGATGACAGCTGACATCGTTTCCGCCTATGTCAGCAACAACCCGGTTCCAGTCGCAGAACTCGCCCGGGTAATTGCCGATACCTATGGAGCGATCAGCAAGCTGCAGGGAGCACTCCCACCCAAAGCGGAAGAGAAGCCTACACCCGCAGTCCCGATCAAGAAATCGGTGACGCCCGATTTCATCATCTGCCTGGAGGACGGCAAGAAGTTCAAATCGCTCAGACGGCACCTTGGCACTCACTACGATCTTTCGCCGGATGCGTACCGGGCGAAATGGGGCCTGCCCTCCGATTACCCAATGGTTGCGCCGAACTATGCCGCGGTGCGATCCGCGATGGCAAAGGCGATCGGCCTGGGACGGAAGGCCGTAGCGCCTGAACCCGTAACGTTGCCGGCGCCGGCCAAGCGCCGCAAGATCGGCATCAAGACAACCTGACATCGGGGCTATTTCGCACAAAAGCCCGCATCCTGTTCAAGGGCGCGGGCCGATTGCTCCGTCAGAAAGAACCGCTGCTCTTGTTCATGGGCAGCGGCTGCCGAGGATATCAGCCCTCAAGGGATGATCCCCCTCTAGCGGACTGGGAAAACGCGGCGATGATCGCCTCAAGCGATACATTCAATGCGTTGGAAAAGGTCCTGCCCTTCTGCCAAATCGCAACGTAGTGATAGAGCGCGGACGGTTCCACCGGTTTCGCTTCGAGGTTAAACGCCGCGTATTCACGCGCAATGATCTCATTGGTTATCGAAATGCCCAGGCCAGCCGAGACGTATCCGGCTTCGTGACCGTTGCAATCGAATTCCACCAGTATGTCTGGCTCAACGCCGGCGAAGCGCAAGGCATTGAAGTTCATCTGGTGAGCGGCGAACTGGGGATCGATATCGACGATCGTTTCGCCTGCCAGGTCTTGCGCCTCGATACAGGTCTGTTTTGAAAAGCGGTGGTCGGGATGGAAGATGCATACGTTTCGTGCCGACCCGAGCGGCGCCCATTCAAACAGGCGTGGATCCAGGGGCAATCTCGAGATTCCGAGATCCGCGCGCCCAGCCAGGATGTGCTCGCCAATCTGCTCGTAGCTTCCCGAAATCGATCGGACATTCGAAGCGGTCTTTGAGTGGATAGTCGCCACGACCTTGGGCAAGGTCACGAAGCCGAAAACAGAGGGCGCGGCAATCGCAATCCGTTGCTTTTCCTCGTTCTTCATAGCGAAGATCGACGCCTCCAGGCGATCCAGCGACGTCAGGGCAAGTTCTACGTTTCCCAGGAGTTCCCAGGCTTCCTGCAAGGGGACGATGCGGTTGGCTGATCTCTTGAAGAGTGTGATGCCGAGCGTGATCTCGAGTTGCTTCACGTGTTGACTGACGGCCGGCTGGCTTATCCCGAGCGCTGCCGCCGCTCGCCTTGTCGATCCGGCCCGCAAGACTTCCCGGAAGACCTTCAGTTGGCGAAGCTTGAGACGATTTCGCCGGTGAACTCGTTCGCGGTGGTCTTTTTGAAGGTGCCGATGGTAGCCATTGTAAGTCTCCGTTTTCTGTTCCCGAGCCCGCACCATGCGGCCTCGATGGCGATCACGTGGCCGGAGGCGACCGATGACGCATCGCTTGCGACCGGAGCAGCGCGGAGGACGGCGCAGGAACGGCTTTCTTGTCTCGCGAGGAATGGCGGCGCTCGGGGTCCCCATGCGCTTGCGGCATGGGGTGGGAGCCGGCAGGGGAAGAAAGTCGAGACGCGCCGTTGCGGCCTAGGCGGTCGAGGCTTCAGCCGTCCTTCGGCCAGATCAGCCCATTGAAAAGGCCGTTTGGAGCGCTCTTGGGACAGATTGGCAACGGAGACGTTGGCGTGCAACGCGCCTCCGGCAGATCGCTACGAGTTCACTGGCGTCGTCCGCATTCCAGGTGCCGGGAACCGCACGCACCTCCAACGCCGCAGCCACCGGCCGCGCTGCCGTCCTGCTACCGACTGGTCGACCTGCCATGGGCATCGACCGAAGAAAGTCCAAGTCCACAAACGAGGCCGCGCCGGCACGTGGCCGTTGCTCGATCCTTGGCTTGTGCCCGATGGCTCCAACCACCGATGATAAGGAGGCTAGGCCTCGTCGGCCTAGTCCACCGCCTCGCTCGCGCGGGTCTAGGCTCGAACCAAGTCCCTGCCGGACTGGTCGGCGGCCGTCATGCCCGCCACCCGCAGATATGCTGTGACGCCGACGGCGACCGCGCCAATGACGGAAAAGACGATCTGCCAGATTTCCGATGGCATCATGTGCTTCGCGATGCCATGAGTGGCATGGTAGCCGGCAACGATCGCGGGAGCGACGAAGACAATCGCGATCGCCAGCTTCGCCCACATGGGCCTGATAACGCCGAGGAGGATTTGGCCGACGCCGAGCGTCAGCCCGGCCGCGAGGCTGCCGACGAGGATCGCGCCAAGCCAGCCGGCGCCGGTGTTGAATGCCCAAGTGCCTGCGCTGACGCCGACGAACAACGGCAGGGCGAAGATAGCAAGCGTGAAGAGCAACCAGCACAGGATGCCGATGGCCGCGATACAAAGGAAAATGCCGAGAATGATCATGATGGTGTCTCCGAGAGAATAGCTCTGGCGATTGCGCCTTCCACCACCACCTGGCGCAGTGCACAGCATAGCAAAAGAGAAGCGCGGGCGAAACCCGCCGGTGTTCTTGCATCGCCAGGCGCGATGTCCGCCCCGTCATGGGGCGAACGGGTCGATTTCGCTGATGATGGCGGTGTCGTCGCCGTCATACTCGTTTGCCGGCACGACCGAGAGAGTGCCGTCGCCGGCACGAAAGATGACGATGGCGACCATGAGGGTGGCGGCGAGGCTGAAGGCGAAGGCATGTGCGTCGGCGAAGGACATCGACCCGGCTCCTGTTTGAAGCGGAGGACCATCCCCCGCTGACAGGCGCCCGATGCGTCCGGCCGATGGCCGCAATCACCGCGAAGGCGAAGCCGGAGCGGCGGCACGCTCCGCGTAGTCCGACCCCTTGCGGGTTGATGGCTTCAGGCCGTCGGTCGGACCAAGGATCAGCGCAATGGATCGCGGGGTGTGGTCATCTTCAAGTCAGGAGCGGGCGGGAGTCGTTGGCGCGACGCTGATGTTCCATGAGAGTGTGAGCGAGTTGCCGCGCGATGTGGCGGGCGTCGAGCGAGAAACCGGACGGCCATGATCGCGATGGGTCCCGTTGGAAGCCGCCACGCTGAAAATGAGGATGGAGCTTGGCGATGACGCTGTGCAATTGCGGTGGCAGGCCCAATCCAGCTCTCTCGGCGTAAAGAGCCGCCTTGCCGAGATCGTGCCCGATATGGCGGCGGTTCCAGGGATCGTCGGTCACGACTCTGAGAAGATGCGACTTCAGGAGCAATTCAATGGCGATGGCGATGGCGTGAAGGGCCGCATTGTGCCTGCCTAGATCCGCCGCCCGGTCGGCGCCATCAAGGTGGGCGGCGGCATTGCGCAAGAAGGTGTCGGCGAGCGCGATGTCCGGCGTGAAGCTTTCGGGAAAGGATTCGAACGACACGGCTTGAAGAATGCCGTGCCTCCCCTGCTATTTATAGGGGGGTAGGTTCCGACGGCGCTTACGCGCCGCCGTTTCCGAGCCGATAGACCGGGATGCCGACCTTGCGAGCCTTGTCCGCGAGGTTCTCCTGAATGCCGGTGCCCGGAAAGATGATGACGCCGATCGGCATGACCGCCAACATCTGGTCGTTGCGCTTAAAGGGAGCAGCCTTGGCATGTTTGCTCCAGTCGGGCTTGAAGGCGACCTGCGGAACCTTGCGATGATCGGCCCAGCGGGCGGCGATCTTTTCGGCGCCTTTCGGTGATCCGCCGTGCATCAGCACCATGTCGGGGTGCTTGGCGCGGATTTGGTCGAGCTTTTCCCAGATCAGCTCGTGATCGGCGGTATCGCCGCCGGAGAAGGCGATCTTGGGGCCAGCCGGCAACATGACTTCAGTTTCCGCGCGCCGCCGGGCCGCGAGGAAGTCGCGGCTATCGATCATTGCGGCGGTGAGATGGTGGTGGTTGATCATCGATCCCGTGCGCGGTCGCCAGGCCGAGCCGGTGTACTGATCGTAGTGGTCGGCGGCCTGGTCACGCATCAGCTCGAAGGCATCGCGCCGTTCGATCATGGTCTGGCCCTGGGCTGTGAGTGTCTCGAGTTCAACCGCCTTGATCTCGCTGCCGTCCTGTTCGCGCTGCAGGCGGCGCTGGGCCAGCTCGTTGTCGTCCAGTTGCCGCTCGATCCGTTGAACAGCTCGGTGGAAGACATTGGTGACGGACCAAAGCAGGTCATCGAGGTCGGGTTCGAGGCGCGTGTCGGCCAGGGTGGCGATGAGGGCGTCAAAGATGTCGGCCACGGCTCCGGCCACGTGGTCGCCACCGGGGAGCGGTCGCGGATCTGGCTCATCCGCAAATGGGCGCCAGCCATAGAGCTGGAGTTCGGTCAGGATGTGATCGGTTGGAGAAGCGGCGTGGTGCGGTTCGGTGTCGTCGTGCTCGCTCATGGGGATGCTCCCGTCGGTTTGACCGCGACCCTCGCGGCCTTCATGGCGACGAGAGTCCACGGGCGGGACGGTCCGACACCCGCAGCGAAGCGGAGGGCCGGAGCGCAGCGGAGGATGGCGGCGGCCGACTATTTTGCCTCGCGATGGAAAGGCGTCGCGCCCAATCGCTGCCATTCGCGAGCAGTCGCGCGCCGCCGGAAAATAGTCGGCGGCCGCCATTGCCTGGCCGGCCAGTTTGTGGGCCCGATCGCCCTCTTGAAGGCCGGGTCGCGGTTCTCTGCCGGCGGGCTCCCAGCCATGCGATGCGGCTACACCGTGCGCCACACGCTCTCCCTCCCGGCTCATGCTGCCCGTGTCAGATAGCGCAGGCGATCCCGGCGCATGAGTTGGTCCGCAATCGAGGCGCGGAAAGCGGCCAGTCCGAAATGGCGGAGATCTTCGTTGAAGTCCTCTGTCTCCGGCGACAGCACGATTGCCTCGATTCCGGCGTCCGTCGCGCGCTCGAGCAGGCTGTCTCGGGCACCGTCACCGGCCGGATCGTTGTCGCGAATGACATAGAGCCGCCGCAGGTTCGGAGGGAACAGGATGGCGGCAAGATGGGCTGCCGAGAGGGCCGCAGCCATCGCCATGTCGGGCAAGGCGCATCTGAGCGACAGCGTCGTCTCGATGCCCTCGCCTGCCGCCATGACGCTGCCGGGTGCGCCGAAGCGGACGGCGTGACCCAGAAGGTCACCCATTGCCCGACGCGGCGTGTCGACGGGTGCCTTGCCGGTGCCGTCCGGTGCGAGCCAGGTGCGGTGCGCGCCGGTCAGATGTCCATCCAGATCGGTGACAGCGGCGATCATTGCCGGCAAGGTCTCGGTCGGTCCTTGATCGTCGTGCCGGTAGTAGCAGCGCGGATGGAACCGCAGCGATCCGGTGCCGTACAAAGTCGTAATGCCGCGTCCACGCAAATACGTTTCCACGAGGGTGCCTATAATGGGCTTCGACATGGCGACCAGTCGGCGAGCCGCTTCTGGAGATCCAACGGGGACCTGCGTGATCGGCTCGGCCGGTCGGGGTGGCATGGCATCTGGCATCGCGAGAAACACGCGCGCCTCGTCGGCGACGTCCCGGAAGTTGACCAGTCCGAGGGATTCGCGAATGACATCGAGCAGGTCGCCATGCTCACCGGTAGCGGCGTCGGTCCATTTGCCTGGCGGTCCCTTCGCGGATGGCCGCAGACGCACGAACATCGACCGGCCCGGCGCATTGCGGACGTCGCCGACGGTCCAATAGTTGCCCTGGCGACGGCCATTGGAGAGGTAGTGGCGGCACACCGCCTCGGCATGTTCGCCGAGGCGGTGTGCGAGGTTGGATGCAGCGTGACGCGGAATCATGCAGCCTCCCGCTCACTGACCCCCTCGATTGGGAAGCGGTCGAGCACGCGCTCCAGCACGGCGAGCCCGTTGGCGTCGATCGGCACGAACATCCTGAGCTTCCACGAAATGATCTCGTGGAAGAGACCGTAGGCGGTGAGGCGCTCGCGCATCGTGTCGGTGAAGCCGGACAATTCGATGCGCCATGCGCCCATGACGCGCCTGCGGCGAAGCTGGAGATCCTCGGCGAGATCGAGGATCGTCCGCCCGTCCATCAGAGCCGAAAACGCCTGTTCCGGCGACAGCGCAACCACGTTCGTCGCAGAGGCGTTGGCGGCCCATGCCGGCGAGACGCGGCGGCCGATGAGGCGCTCGCCCTCGTCGGTCTGAAGTCGATAAACGTGGGTCGACTCGTTGGGCAGGCGCTTCCAGATTGGAAGCAGCAGGCCGGTGACCATGTGCAAGACCGAGTCCGAAAACTCCGGCACCCCGGCGATTTCGGCGGTCCAGGCAGTTGTGAACGCCTCGCGGTCGGCCTCGACCCAGCGTGTTTCGCCCATAGCCTTGAGCGGCATGTTCTGGCTTTCCATCGGCCGGATCAGGCGGACACGGCGCTCGACCTCGCCATCGTCGAGCATGACGCTGGGGGTCGGGATCTGTACCGCGGCGCGGCCCGATTGCTTGTTGATGAGCAGTAAGGCACGCGGATCGCGGAGATGATCGAGCGCCGCATTGAGCGTGACGGGCCGATTGCGCTTGCGTTCGGTGATCGTGAGCAGGCGGCTTTCGGTGCCGGTGCGCGGATGGGTGTAGATCACCTGCCGATCGGTGACGACGAAGTTTTCGGCCTGCAGCGTCTCCAGCCCGGCATCGTAGGTGCCTGACGCGATCGCGCCCTCGATGCGCGCCGCCTGCAGTTGCTCGAAGGCACCGAACAGCACGCCCTGCAACTCGATGGTCAGTGCGAGCAGGCGATTGAGGAAGGTGGTGATCGGCGGCAATTCGTCCTTGATGCCATTGGCATCCATTAGCTTGATACCCGTCGCCGCCTCGAAACGCTCGAGTGTGCAGCCCTCGACCTTGCCGCGTACGATCAGCAGATAGAGTTGCCGCAGCGCATCGCGGGCATAGTGGCTTTCCAGATTGTCCTCTGGCCGGAACAGGCCTTGGCCACCGGTCTGGCGCTGGCCACGGGTGATCGCGCCCAACGTGTCGAGGCGGCGGGCGATCGTCGAAAGGAAGCGCTTTTCCGCCTTCACATTGGTCGAGATCGGCCGGAAGAGTGGCGGCTGCGCCTGATTGGTGCGATGTGTGCGGCCGAGGCCCTGAATGGCGGTGTCGGCCTTCCAGCCGGCCTCGAGCAGATAATGCACACGCAGCCGCGTGTTCCGGGCTGAGAGTTCGGCGTGGTAGCTCCTCCCCGTTCCGCCCGCGTCCGAAAAAACCAGAACGCGCTTCTGGTCATCCATGAAGGCCTGCGTCTCGGCGAGGTTGGCTGACCCGGCACGGTTTTCAACGAGAAGGCGCTCGGCCTTGCGGACAATGCGGCGCGAGCGACCGGTGACCTCGGCCACGATGTCCACCCCGAAATGCTGGACGATCTGGTCGAGCGCGCCGGGGACAGGCGTCAAGCTGGCGAGTTTGGCGATCAGCTCGTCGCGCCGGGCGACCGCCTCGCGGCACTCGACGGGCTGGCCATCGCGGTAGACCGGGCGCGACGACAGATTGCCCTCGCTGTCGGTGAACGGCTCGTAGAGCTGCACCGGGAAGGAATGGGCCAGGTAGTCAAGGACATATTCGCGGGGCGTGATGTCGACGCGAACGTCGTTCCATTCCTCGGTCGGCAGTTCGGCCAGCCGCCGTTCCATGAGCGCCTCGCCCGTCGAGACGATCTGGACAACGGCCGCATGGCCCTCCCCCAGATCGCGGGCGATGGAGCGGATCAGGGTCGGTGTCTTCATGCTGGTCAACAAATGGCCGAAGAAGCGTTGCTTGGCGCTTTCAAAGGCGCTGCGCGCGGCCGACTTGGCCTGCGCATTGAGCGTGCCGGTGCTGCCGGTGATGTTGGCCGCCTGCATCGCCGCATCGAGATTGTTATGGATGACGCCGAAGGCCCCAGCGTACGCGTCATAGATGCAGACCTGTTCGGGCGTCAGCTCATGCTCGAGCAGTTCGTATTCGACGCCGGAGAATGACAAAGACCGCGCCGTATAGAGACCGAGCGCCCTGAGGTCGCGCGCCAGCACTTCCATCGCCGCGACGCCACCGGCCTCGATCGCCTCGACGAATTCGGCCCGCGTCGAGAACGGAAAAAGCTCGCCGCCCCAGAGGCCTAGCCGCTGGGCATAGGCGAGATTGTGGACGGTAGTGGCGCCGGTGGCCGAGACATAAACGATGCGGGCATTCGGCAGCGCGTGCTGCAGCCGCAGGCCGGCACGGCCCTGCTGGGAGGGAGCGGCATCGCCCCGCTCGCTCTTGCCGCCGGCGGCATTCTGCATGGCGTGGGCTTCGTCGAAGATGATGACCCCATCGAAATCCGGACCCAACCATTCGACGATTTGTTTGACCCGCGAAACCTTCTCGCCGCGATCGTCGGAGCGTAGCGTGGCATAGGTGGTGAACAGGATGCCTTCCGCCAGCGTGACCGGCCTGCCCTGCGGGAAGCGGGAGAGCGGGGTGACCAGCAAGCGCTCCATGCCGAGCGCGGACCAGTCGCGCCGCGCATCCTCGATCAGCTTGTCGGACTTGGAGATCCAGACCGCCTTACGACGGCCCTGCATCCAATTGTCTAGGATTACGGCGGCGGATTCCCGGCCTTTGCCCACCCCAGTGCCGTCGCCGATCATGAAGCCTTGCCGGAAGCGCACGGCCCCCGCCGCGTCATCGGCCGCGGCGCTAACCATGTCAAAGGTCTCGTCGAGCGTCCAGGCGCCGGCGAGATACTCGGCGTGAGCCTCGCCCGCATAGATGACGGTCTCGAGCTGCGCGTTCGAGAGCAGGTCAAGGACGTTCTTCGGTAGGCGCGGCCGGTAGCCCGGCTTGGGTGGCGCTACCGAGGCCATGGCCGCCGATTGAACGAGCTTGGTGGGGTGAGCCCGCGAGCCGGGAATGCGGATCGCCTGAAGCCCGTAGGCCTCATAGATGGCGTCGCTGATCTGGCCGTTCTCGGCGGCCTGCCAGTCGACAGCCTCATAGGCGAGGTCGATGGCTTCCGGTTCGGCGATCGACATGCGTGGTGTGGTACTCGCCGAGCGTGTGAGATAGCCGTGCACTTTGCGGGCCGCGGCGACCGCCGATGTCGCGCTGGGAAGGGCGGCCATCACGACCGGCGGCCGCGCGGGAAGGCGCTCCTCAATCCACGTGAGGAGCGTTGCCGCATCCGGAGCGATGCCGGGAGCATCCGGGAAGAGCGAGGGATCGTCCGCCGGCACCCTGTCGATGACGGTGAGGCGCGTCGGGAAGGTCGTGCCGTGCTTGGCATAGACCGAGCCATCGATGGCGGCGGAGAAGACCATGCGACCACGCTCCTGCAGGCGAGTGAAGGCGGCGGTCCAGGTCGGATGGTCGGGCGCGAAGTTCGCACCGGTGATCGTCACCAGCCGCCCGCCGGGCGCAAGGCGCGACAGCGCCGAGGCGATGTGCCGCCAGGCCGCGTCGGCCATGCGGCCCTCGACATTGGCCATGACCGAAAAGGGCGGGTTCATCAGCACCACGCTCGGCACGGCGCCGGGATCGAGATGGTCGTCGATTTGGGCGGCGTCGAAGCGGCTGGCGGAGACGCCCGGAAAGAGACACGAGAGAAGTGCCGCGCGCGTCTCGGCAAGCTCGTTGAGGATGAGCGAGGCGCCGGCTATCTCGGCCAGGATGGCGAGCAGCCCGGTGCCGGCGGAAGGCTCCAGCACACGGTCGCCGGGCGTGATGGCGGCGGCCGTTGCGGCGACCAGGCCGAGCGGAATCGGCGTCGAGAACTGCTGGAAGGTCTGTGCTTCTTCGGACCGGCGCGTATGCGTCGGCATCAGCCCTGCGATCTTCGACAAAGCGGACAGCCGTGCAGCCGGAGATTCGGCTTTGCGGGAGAGCGCCTTTCCGTACTTGCGGAGGAAAAGGACCGTTGCGGCCTCGCAGGCATCGTAGGCCTGCTTCCAGTCCCAGGCGCCGGCGGCGTCGGAGGCGCCGAATGCGGCTTCCATCGCCGAGCGGAGCTTTGTCGCGTCGATGCACTCGCCGCGTTCGAGACGGGGAAGCAGCAGGCCGGCGGCGGCGAAGATAGCGCCGGCTGCACGGGTTTGGGCGAGCGGGAGCGGCGCGGCGGTTGGAACCGCCGCAGCGGGCGAGATCATGTACATGGTGTGAACCTCGGGAGAGCCGGGACAGGACCGAGCCGCGCGGCGCTCTCTCTGGACCGCACGGTTTCCAAACCCATCCCGGCCCGCCTCTCCCTCTCAGGTCCCGCCGAAGCTAAAATGAAACAAGCGCCCCGCCATGAGGTGGAGCGCTTGCCGGTATCAACCGATCTCGATCATATTCCGCCGTCAGGCTCCGACTTCTGTAGGAAACCTTTGGCGTCGTCGGGATCGGGCGGCAGGTAGGCATCATAGGGATTGCCGTCGGCAAGATGACCGAACGGGGTGAACACGTAGTCCGCGCCCTCCCGCCCGACCGCGCAGATTACATAACGCCGCTGCCCGGTCGCCGCGTCGGCGCATTCCATCAACGCGAGGTTGCCGTCGCTGGCGGCACGAAGCAGCGTCTGGAAGTTGCTGCGGGCATGGTCGGGAATGCTCATGGCAAGTCCTTCGCATCTCCGGGTTCAACTGGATCGCGGGCGCCCGCGAGGATCGCTTCGCCGCGCGCGATCGCCCATTCGGCCTTGCCGAGCCACCCCGGCGGCGTCGGTCGGCGGGCCTTAGCATCGCCGACAATGATCTTGAGCAAGCCCAGCATGAGTTCGAATTGTGCGGCCTTGCGCTGCACCGCTTCCCCAAAATGTGCATGAACCGGAATGGCCTGTCCACGATACGCGGCACCGGCACCCTCCCATATGCCGGTGACATGGGTTTCGCCCGAGGACTCGCAATCCTCCCGCTGACCCGAACAGTCAGTGTCCTCGATGGCAAATCGGCACGCGACGTCGGGTGTCTCAGCCAAATAGGTTGAATGCCGGAACACTGGTAGGTGGTACGTCGTCTCGATGGTGAATTGCGGCATTTGCTGCTCCTAAAAAAAAGGGCGGCCCGGCGTTCGTCTCCGAGCCCCGGCCGTGGCGGGTCGAGGTTGATGTCCATGCGTGCAGGTGTTACGCCGCCGCCCGCCCCTCGACGACGTCGGCGCCGACTTCGTCAGCGGTGACGTCTTCAAGACGCGCATTGCGGTACCCGGTCTTGGCCAACCAGAGTGCGGCCGCCTCCCGGCTCTCGGCGAGGTGCAACAACTCGTCGTCGTCGCCGATCTGCTGCAGGACCCGGACCATGCCGATACCGGGCGGCTCGACGATCTTGAAGCTGAGGTCGCTGTCGACCGAGTAGGTTCGCATGACCGTCACGAGAGAAGTTACCTTCATTGAGCGTGATCGAGGCCGGTGCGCTGTAGGTCGGACGGTCGCGCGGCGATGCCTTGCGGACCAGACGGCCGAGGCCGTTGCGACGGCCCCAGTCGGCGAGCTTGCGGGTAAAGCGCGCCGGCGGTTTGGGGGTGCCGTCCGAGTACTGGATCAGCGAGCCGAGCGGGGCGTTGTCATAGACGATGTGGGCGGACATGGATGTCTCCTGAAACGAAAAGGCCCGACAGGGCGTCGGGCCATGAGGGTGAGGTGAAGGGGAACGGGGCGACCGGAGTCGCCCCGTCGATGGGTGCTATTCGGCAGCGACAGCGTGTGCGATGACCTCATCGGCTGCCGCCGAGTCGTCTTCGTCATCGCCGGCGAGGAATTCGGGCAGGTCAGGTTCCTCGCCCTCGCCCGGCTGCGCGGGCGGTGCGTCATGATCGATCAGACGGAGCGGTTCGGGTAGCCAGCCACTATCGGCAAGGAGGCGTTCGGCCTCCTTGGCCATGTCGCCCTTCTTGAGGTGGTCGATGAGTTGAGCCGCCTGCTCGCTGGCACCTTCGCGCACGGCTTCGAGGATGCGGGACTTGGTGACCCGGCCGAGATAATTATCGACCGTCGGCCGCCAGCCCGCATCCACCATGTCGAGCCCGGTGGCGTGGGAGAGCCGGTCGGCTTCGCGCAAGCGCTGCTCCAGCCCGTGCTGGGAAACGCCGCTGCCATAGGGGTTAGGTCGCTCGAACAGCGCGTTGATCCCATAGCTGACGCAATGCGCCAGCAGTGCGTGCTGACTGGCTTCATCGAGACTGTCGAGCCAAGCCCACAGAGTCTGGTAGTCACCGAGCGGAATGTCGCCCTTCCACGCCTCATGGCGTTCGTCGATCGCCTTGGCCGCGGGGCTGTCTTTCAGCTCGGCGTCTTGCGTCGGCAAGTGGACATGTCGGACGAACGCCTCGAGGCAGCCGGTCGCGGAGCGATGACCGAAGGTGTCGAGGACGAGCCGATGCAACAGCGCCGTGATGGCCACATGCTGGTTCTCGGCCACGGCATTGCGCAGCGCCAACGTGCGATACGCGGTGAGCTCGATCACCAGGCGTTCGGGCAGCGGCTTGATGGCGTCGCCGTCATCCTCATCGGGCTCGGACGTTTGCGCGCCGATGGTGATGGTGGCGCGGCGAACCGAAGGATCGTCGCTTCCCTCCTCGCTCCCGGTCACACCGCCGGGCTCGGCGGCGTCGCCGTCGACCGCTTCCGGCGCTTCGTCCTCGGGGCGCACATATCCGCGATCGACGACCAGGTCACCGTCACGGTCGATGCTGATGAAAGCACCGGCGCGGCCGATATCGGCGGGATCGTAGTTCATCGGGCGGCTCTCGAACGCCTCCAGCACAGACTCGATCTCGCCGAGACGTTGATCGACCGCGTCGGGGAGTTCGTCGGATTCACCATACTCGGCTTCCAGCCGTTCGTACTCCGCGCGCAGGGCTTCGCGTTCCGCCCGCTCCGCGTCGGTCAGATCGACGGGGGTGCCGGCCAGTGCCCGCAGACCGTGATTATGGCCATAAGGCAGATCGACATCGACCACGATCCACTTCCAGCCCTCCGCCGCGATTTCGTCGGCGATCGACTTCAGCTTGTCGCGGACCAAGCGGTCGAGCAGAGCCGGGTCCTGCAGCCAGCCGCCATTGTCGGCCTCGAACAGGTCACGCAGCACCACGCCGCCGGCGGCGACATAGGCCTCGACACCGACGAACAGCGCCCGGCGATCGCTCGCGCGCACCGTGCTCTCCGTCAGTAGGCGCCGGATCTGCTGCGGCTCCTTCGACCAGGAGTTTTCGAGCGCCTCCCAGACCTGCTCCTGACGGGCGTGATCGTCGGTCACGGTAAAGGCCATGAGCTGCTCGAGCTGCATGCCCTCCTGCTCGTAGACCTCGTGCAGCTTGCGCGAAACTTTTGCGAGCCGTAGGCGCTGCTGGACAAAGCTAGCGGACACGAAGAAGCGTGCCGCAATCTCCTCGTGGCTGGCGCCTTGGTCGTGCAAGGTCTGGAAGGCCCGGAACATATCCAGGGGATGTAAATCTTCGCGCTGAAAATTCTCGGCCAGCGAATCCTCCTCGATCGGGACCGCGCTGTGGGCGTCGCTGACGACGCAGGGAACTGGCTCGGTCTTGATCATGCGCTTCTGCATGACCAGCAGTTCCAGCGCGCGATAGCGGCGCCCACCAGCCGGCACCTCAAACATGCCGGTCTCATTGCCCTCGCCATCCAGCACTGGCCGGACGTTGAGACTCTGCAAGAGGCCGCGTCGTGCGATCGAGGCGGCGAGGTCCTCTATCGTTTCCCCGCGCTTGATGCGCCGGACATTGGCTTGGCTCAGCACCAGCTTGTTGAAGGGGATGTCACGTGAAGCGTTGAGGGTGATCTTCTGCTTGGGCGTAGCCATGTGGACTGTCTCCGCGACGGGCGGCCGAGACTCTCTCGACCTCCAAACCCGTCAAAAGAAACGGGCGCAGCCCTCTCACTCTGAGGACTGCGCCGCACACCGAAAATCCGGAGGGCGACAGGGCCGCAGACACGACTTTGCGCATCTGCGGCATTGGGGATTTCAAGCTGAGATCTCACGCGCCGTCTCGGCCAGACTGGGCGGCGTGGTAGAGGATGCGTTCCGCGTCGCGAAGGCTTTCCGGCCCGGCGGGCGGCCTCTGCCCAGACCGAAATCGGTAGGTCGGTGGTAAAGAGGATATCGCGCTCGATGCCCATGCGGATAGGCAGCCGGACCGACGTCATCTCGAAGAGCGAGAAACTGCCCTGCTCGGGATATCCGAGACCGGCGAGACCGAACATGGTGTCACCATCGGCACTCAGCTCGGTTGCGAGCCAGGTTCCTTCGTCGAGCGGATTGAAGAGCTTCACGACCGGTACGTGATCGGCGTTGCGGCCATTGGCCAGCAGGCGTTTGCGCAGTTCGTCGGTGAGGAGGATCATGCCGCCCTCCTCTCGATCTCGGCCTCATCGACGTCGGCCGGGCCTGCCCTGGCTGCACCGTCAGGTTGCGGCAGGAAGGCGAGCAGCCAGTCGGCCGCCTTGCTGGCCTGGGAGGCGGCACGCACGATGGCGCGGTTGTCTTCGCGCAGGACCTCGAGCCAGGAGGCCAGGTAGTCGGCGTGGCGCACGGTTGGCACGATGCCAAGCGAGGCGCAGCAGAAGGCTGCGTTCATCTCTGCGACCAGTTCCTCGAAAGCATATCTCTTGGTGCCGAAGGCGCCGCCGAGGTCACGGCCGACGCGGGAGGGATGGCCGGTCGCATGGCCAAGCTCGTGCAGGGCGGTGCGGTGCCAGTCGATGGTCTCGAAATAGGCCTGCGGGGGCGGCACCCGCACGTAGTCCTGCGCCGGCACATAATAGGCACTGCTGCCACCGATGCGGAAATCGATACCTGTCGCCTTGATCAGCGCCTCGACTGTAGGCTCGATCAGTCCGGGTTCCGGTGCAGGCGGAGCCGCGGCCAGATCGTCTGGCAGATTTTCGCATTGCGCGACGTTGAACACGGTGAAGCGCTTAAGGAACGGTATGGCCTGTGCTGCCTCGCCGGTTTCCCGCGCGCGATGCTTCTCGTCGTCAGGAATGAAGCGGTCAGCATAGACGACGGTGGTCCCGTGTTCGCCCTTGCGGACATGGCCGCCCAGCGATAGCGCCTGGCGGAAAGTCAGCCAGCTTTGGACGGGAAAGCCATGCTCTACGACCGCACCCCACAGGATCAGCACGTTGATCCCGGAATAGGCGCGGCCAGTCGTGGCATTGGCCGGCATGGCGAGGGGCGCTTGCCCCGCCGTCGTTCCCCAGGGCTGCACCCAGGGGAAGCGGCCGGCTTCCAGCTCCGCGATGATCTTGTTGGTGATATCGTCATAGAGGCTTGTCCGGTCGGCGCCGGCGCGAGCGTAATGTCTGGACATCGCGGTTCTCCGCGACGGGCGCCGGAGGCCTCTCCTCCAGCCCTCAACCCGTCACGGCAAACCGGTCCGTACTCTCACTCTAGACTGCGTTGCGGGGACCTCCCGTAGAAGGGGGACGCTCTCGAATTTGGGCAAAGGCGGTCCGCGCCAAATCAAATGTCGCTAACCATCTGGTTTGCTTATTGCTACCGGACTGCGTGGCGGATGCGATCGGTAAGCGTTTGTTCGACGTCGAAATAGCCCTCCCAGGCTTCGGGCAACTGAGCCCGCGCGGCGGCGGCGAAAACATCGAAACCGTTGGCGCTTTCGCAGGAGGGCAACTCCTTCCAACTGACGGGCACCGCGCACGCCGCCCCCGCGCGTGCCCGAGTGGACCAGGGACAGATTGCAGTGGAGCCCTGGCCGTTGCGCAGGTAATCGAGAAATATTCGGCCCTTGCGCTTCGCCTTGCTCATGTTGGCGAGGAAGCGCGACGGATCTGTACGGGCCAGTAGTTCGGCGAAGTCTTGGCAGAAGCTCTTGACCTCGTCCCAGTCTGCCTCGGGGACGAGCGGCACGACCACATGAACGCCCTTGCCGCCGGACAGCAACGGCCACGACTGCAGTCCAAGCGCTTCCAGAATGCCTCGAATGTCGAGGGCTGCCTGCTTGACGGCAGTGAAGCCCAAGCCTTCGTCGGGGTCGATGTCGAAGATCATGCGATGCGGCAGATCGGGCTGGTGGCGCAGGCTTCCCCAGATGTGGAATTCGAGCACGTTCATCTGGACGCCTGCGATCAGCCCAGCCAGGTCATCGACCCACAAGATGCGGCTTTCCTTCCCGGACATCTTCTCCAACTGGCCGTCATGGATGGCCTTGGGCATGCCGGGCAGTCTGTGCTTCTGAAAGAAGGTCTGCTGCAGGTCGCCATCGGTATCGCGCACCAGCGACAGCGGTCGATCCTGGATGTGCGGCAGCATCTTCTCGGCGACCACGGCGTAGTAGGCGGCGAGCGTGGCCTTGGTCACCTTGGTCCCGGGATACATGACCTTGTCTGGATGCGTCAGCTTGACGCCGACAGCAGCGGCGATCTCCTTGCCGATTCCGGGATCGAGATTGGCGGAGCCACGAGTTGCCGGCGTCTTCGGCATTTCCATTACCACTTGGTCGGCTCGCTTATCTTCGCGCATGCCCTCAAAGCTTGGATGTCGCAAGCTGCCGTCCGGTGTCACTTCGGCATAGGTGACTTCGACAACTAGCTCGGGCTTCACCCACCGGGCACGGCGGGCAATGTCTCTCGGAACGGAGACGAAAGCCGGTTTCTCAACACGGCGTTTCTCGAGCTTCGCGAGGATGTCCTTGCGCATCGCCGCGGTGAACCCCGTGCCGACGCGGCCGCGATAGATGAGCTTGCCATTCTCGTAAGTGCCGAGGATCAACGATGCCATGCCACGTCCTGTGTCACTTGGGCGGTAGCCGCCGACGACGAATTCCTGTCGCTTCGTGCACTTGATCTTG
This sequence comes from Mesorhizobium sp. M0029, assembly GCF_040323735.1. NCBI lineage: Bacteria > Pseudomonadati > Pseudomonadota > Alphaproteobacteria > Hyphomicrobiales > Phyllobacteriaceae > Mesorhizobium > Mesorhizobium sp. M0029. Next base: position 97,801 of record NZ_JAMYVF010000013.1, on the reverse strand, counting down.
AGCCAACTCCCGGTGCGGTCGCCGACGTAGGAGCTGTCGGCGCGCTTGGCGATGACGCCTTCGTGGCCGCCCTCGCACATGGCGTCGAACACCCTTCTGCCCTGGTCGACGATGTGGCTGGAGAATTGCAGGCTGTCGTCAGGGCGGCGCGCGCCCAGCAGGGACTCAAGTCGCGCCTTGCGCTCAAGGAGCGGCAGGGTCGACAGATCTTCGCCATCGAATTCAAGCAGATCGAAGGCGTAGAACTTGAGGGGCATACCCGCGGCGATGCCGGTTTTCAGCATGGAGAAGTTCGTGCGGCCCTGACTGTCGATGGCGACGATCTCACCATCGATCAGCACCGCGCCTTTGGTCAGTCTCTGAAGCGGCGGTAGGATGACCTTGAACTGTCGGGTCCAGTCGTGGCCATTGCGGGTATAGACAACGACGTTCGAGCCGGAGATGGCGACTTGGGCACGATAGCCGTCGAACTTCATCTCGAAAAGCCAATCCCCGCCGACCGGTATGTGGTCTGTCAGCGTGCATAGCTGGAAAGGACGAAACCGCGGGAGCCGATTTGTAGGGACAGATTCTGAGTCTCTGGGCCGTGTGCGCCTTTTACTGAGGGTGCCGTCTACAGCCGACATGCGGAACTCGGATACATAGTCCGATTCAATACCCTGCCTCGGATTCGGTTCCATGCCCACCCGTCCCCGCGCCGGCGACCGTCGGCGCCCAAAGGAAGGACGGCGTATAAAACGCAGTCCTGCGCGCGTCCGCAACAGCGGACAATTGCCGCGCGTAGGACGGAGGAAATTCGCCCCCGCCGCGGGCGGTGAACAGGACAGCCGTAGGAGCGTCAGCATAGCGCCGGCCGCAGGACGGGACGCGGGACCGACTGTCCCCGTTCGCGGTGGTCCGCGTATTTTGCGCCGAAGCCACCGGCGGAGGTTGCGCGGAGGTCCGGCTCTCGACAGCTGACCGAGATCGGATGTCCAAACCCGAGCCGAGATGGCCTAGACGAAATCGATGAGGTCTTGCATCTTCACCCCTCAATTGCGTGGCAGCTTGTGAATTTCCAACCTGACAGGCCCTCCCCTGTCACAACTTGTGCAGAATAGCGCTCGCTCTACTGAACTGAACAGAGCGCCTTTGCCATAGCGTTTGATGAGGCCGGCAGGCTTTACCGTTGCATGGTGCGAACAGGATCTGCACCAGGCCCGCAACACATGCCACTCGCGAAGATCTCCAAGAGCAACATCGAGGCCGGCGTGAACGCTGCCGTCGATAATCGTCTGTGGCGGGATTGTCACCTCGCCGGGTGTCAGGATTTTCTCCATCACATGCCGACTGTTGTAGTGGATCAGCAACATCCCCGGGCGGCGCCGGATGGCGGCTTGCCAGGCTGCCTGACTCACCGTTGAATCGGGAGAACGCGAAATGGTTTCTGACAAACCCTGCTCCTCGCGATCCCAGACCTCGATCCGAAAATTGTCTTCCGCTGTTTTTGCCATAGCTTCGCCGGCCAGCGCGATTGACGCCGAGCCCATGGTCCTTTGCTGTCAGATCACGCTGAAATAGGGAATATATTCCTCTCTCGTCAAGGTCGCGCTTGACTTTTTGTTCTCTTTTTGTTCACTATCGGCAGGAGTAGGCTAAAGGAGCGAACCATGGAACTTCGCTTGAACATCGAGGACGCAACACCCCAAGAGCTCGCACGTGGTATCGCGGCAGCCGAAGCAGTGTTTGCACGCGCCAGCATTACGGCTTTGCAAGGCGCGGAAGGACTGTTTGCGTTGGAAGGATGGGATATCAAAGGCTTTCCCGAAGACGACAAACCTACGGAGGACGAGGACCGGGCTGCCACAGTTTGGTTGGAAGCCGACGAGGCTGCTGCGGCGGCGTGTTGTGCGGGCTGGCCGGAGGAAAAAGTTCCGCACCATCAGGTCATGGAACTGATCAACGTTCCCCGCACGAAGCTGCAAGCCGAAGCCATTCCTGACATCTGGCCGGAGCGGAAGCAACTCTATCCTGACGTCGTCAAGCGGCTGGAGATCACCGCCGGCCCAGACCGTCAGATCGATTTCGATATTGCCTTCGTTCTCGGTTGGGTACCCGAGCGGCCGACGCTGGACCGGGTCGAGCCGCTTTCGGAAGATGGAGACCGTATCCCCTTCTTCACCAGCGACCTTGCCCAGGTCGAAGAGATGGCTCGCAAGGCGCTCAAGGACTGGACAATCGAGATTGACCGAGATCCCTGTGATGCCCACGTTTTCGACCCGGCGGCCAGCGATGACGATGATGAATTGCGCATGGCGGCATGGCGTGATTTCGACGGCTCCTTGCATATGGAGAAGCCGCCGGCAAATCCTGCAATCGCGCTGACGCTGGCAATGATGCGCGGCCAGTCCATGCATTTCGAATAGGCGGTCAAACGCAGTCGGGGCTCACCGACGCCATCGGTGATCGATCGCGACTGGCCACACCAAGTTGCGCCAGCCCATGTCGAGTGTAGATCAGCCTGACTGACTCATAGCAGCCCGAATGCCATTGCGGTGAGGAAGGCCACCACTAGCACCACAAGGACCCCAATAATCAGCCAGACGGCGCTCTTGGCGTCCATTTAAACCCTCAACTGTCGGTTCCATTGATCATATAGTGCGACGCGAAGACGCTCACCAGCCACTGTGGCTCCAGTGGAGACTCGTCCGGGGCGAACCGACGGGTGGTGGAAATATTCGCGCGCAAAAGGCCGGCCGGCTTACCGGCCTCTCGCGCGTTCGGTCTCAAATGGCTGCAGATTTGGATGTAGGCCGCTCGCGGCGCGCGAGCAGCTTGTCGATCCGCCTCCCGTCCATATCGAGGATCTCGAAGCGCCAGCCTTCATAGTCAAAGTGCTCACCAGCTTCCGGAAGGTGACCTAGCTGGGACAAGGCGAACCCGGCGATCGTGTGAAAATCACCCTCGGCCGCTCCTGACCGAAAGCCCAGGCGAGCGAAGGCATCGTGCGCCAGCATCATGCCGTCGATCAGCAAGGAACCGTCATCACGCTCGACGACATCGGGGTCTTCACCTTCCAGGTCCGGAAGGTCGCCTGCAATGGCTTCGAGCAGATCGGTCTGGGTGACGATCCCCTCCAGAGCGCCATATTCGTCGATGACGATCGCCAGGCGCACCGGCGCCCGCTTGAACTGATCGAGTACGCGGAAGATTTGCGTTCCTTCGTGGACGATCACGGGTTCGCGGATAGCCGCCATCGGATCGAGCGTTTTTCCATCGAGTACCTGGTCAAGGAGATCCTTCTTCAGGATCATGCCGAGCGGTTCGTCAATCCCGCCACGGCCGACCAGAAGCTGCTCATGACGACATTCGCGGATGGTGCGCAGAATCTCGTCCGGGCTGTCGTCAGTGTCGATCCAGTCGATATCGCGGCGCGGCGTCATGATGTCGGCGATGCGCCGATCGCCGATGTTGAAGACGCGCTCGACCAGTTCCTGTTGAGTCTGGTGAAGCAGCCCTGCCTCCTGACTTGCCGCCACGAGCAGCTTCAACTCTTCGGGTGAATGCAAGGACTCCTCCCCTGTGCTCGGCCGCAGACCGCACAGACGCAGCACCAGATTGCCGAGACCGTTCAGAGCGAGGATCGCCGGCCTGAGCAGAAAAAGGAACAGGCCGAGCGGGCGAACGACCCAGAGTGCGGTGCCCTCGCTGCGCTGAAGCGCCAGGCTTTTCGGCGCCAGCTCGCCCAGGACAATGTGAAGAGCGGTGATGATGATGAAGGCGATTGCGACGGCGATCGTGTGCGAAGCTGCCGTGGCCAGCGACCCCATTGCTCCTAAGAGCAGTGGCTCGATCAGATGGGCAAGTGCGGGTTCGCCAACCCAGCCGAGCGCCAGCGATGATATGGTAATGCCGAGTTGGGTCGCGGCAAGATTGGCATCGAGATTGACCAAGGCTTTTTGAAGCCGCCCGGCGTTCAAGCGCCCGGCGGTTGCAAGCTCGTCGACGCGGCTGCGTCTAACCGCTACCAGGGCAAACTCGGCGGCGACAAAGAAGCCGTTTGCGCCTACGAGTACGAGAACCAACAAAATTCCAAGAATGTCGCGTAGACTACCATCGTCCGCCGGCATGATATCCTCTGTATGAAAAAGCTACGGTCATCTCTGAAGCGTATTTGGCGCTATCGCGCAACCGCCGTTCGGCCTTGAACATCATTGCGGAGCTATCACGGTAGCGTCGCTGACTGCCGGTCAATGAGAGGCAGAATGACCAAATCCTCTCTGCAGACCTGTCCTATCATAAAGCCCGCCGGCGTAAGCGGCGGGCGAGATCAGACAGAAAAATGAACCGGTATGCCGGCCGAGCTCAAACTGGCTTCTCGGGGATCAAAGTCAATGGCAGCGCTGCGGACAGATCGCCTTTGATCCAGTGATTTAGTAAAATCACCGCGATCCCGGCGAGGATCGCCAGCACTATCATCCAAATGATCTTCTGAAGATCGGTCATCTCATCATCTCCCGAGGCGCACCGTAGGGCCTGGTGCGAGCCAGCATCCGGTCTCGTCGCGGTTGAACTCAGTATGAATAGCCACCACGGACATCGCGGCTCACCATCCTGAAGGTCGCGCTGGCGCGCTAGCGGACTCTTATCCACGTTTATCGCCGTTCGTCCGAATTACTTCTCGCGGCCGGTAACCGGACGTTCGCCCGTCGCAGAAGCCGTTGAACAATTGAGCCCTTTGCGAGTAACTTTTCCGACTGCTTGACCTTCACGATTCGATCTTAGGCCTATGGACCGAGCGTTTTGAGGCGGCGCACATCATCGGCGGTCTCAGCCAACAGCCAGTCACGGAATGTCGCAATCTTAGGGAGCATCGACGTCGCCTTGGGGCAGACGATCCAGTAGGTCTTGGACAATCGCAGAGCCGTGGCGAATGGTCTTACGAGGCGCCCGTTGATGAGGTCCCAAGCTGCAAGCGTGGTGCGGGCGAGTGCAACACCTTGGCCGTCGACAGCGGCGTCTATGACCATGCTGGCGCGGTTCAAGACCGGTCCGTGGGAGAGATCGGTATCGACCACGCCGGCGGCCTCGAGCCATTCCGACCAATCCTTTCGGTCATCAAGATGCAGCAAAGGAAAGTTCAACACATCGGACGGCTCGCGCATCCGCTGGTGAAGTTTGGGACTGCAAACCGCGAACAGTTGCTCGGAGCACAGGCGGACAACATCATGCCCCGCCCAGTTGCCATCGCCATGCCGCACGGCAAGATCGACGTCCTCTCTGGCGAAGTCGACGTGATGCATGGTTGCGGAAATCCTGAGATCGATGTCCGGATGCGTCTCGGCAAACCTGCCAAGGCGGTTTACCAACCACTTGGCGGCAAAGTCGGGAGACGTGCTGACCGTCAGCGCTCCGGCCCGAGATAGATGCTGGATGCGTTGCGTGCCGAGAGCAATACGGTCGAAGGCATCGCGCACCACCTCCAGATAGGAGAGGCCGGCCCGCGTGATGCTCAGCTTTTGACGTTCGCGATCGAACAGCCTGATGCCCAATTCGAGCTCGAGCGCCTTCACCTGATGGCTCACCGCACCCTGCGTCACGGAAAGTTCGTCCGCCGCCCTGGTGAAGCTCTCGTGGCGCGCCGCCGCCTCGAAGGCTTTGAGGGCGTTGAGTGATGGCAGTCGGCGGGCCAATTTCGCACCACATCATGAGAAAAATTGGGCCAAGCACGAGAAACCATGCTTTGCGCCCGTGGGTAGATTGGCGCATTTCCGCACCACACGTCAACCAGCGCACTGCGGAAGGATGAGAAATGTTGAACCCCCTGCTGATTGAGACGCCGAGGCGTTCATCGCCCGAGGGAAATGCCCATCGCGTCATGGAAAATTTGGTGCGCTCGATCGCGTCGGTGGCGTGCTGGATCGAAATCCATCGCCAACGGGAACAGCTGGCCGAACTCGAAGACCATCAGCTGGCAGACTTGGGTCTGAGCCCTGCGCAGGTTCGGAAGGAATGTGCAAAATGGCCGTGGCAGGCCTAATTCTCGGCTGAGGACGACATCCTCACGGGCCGCGCGCGATTAGCTGTGTCTTCGTCAATCAGCGAAGCAAGATTTCGTGGATCGCGAGGGCGATCAGGGCAGCGCCAGCCAAGCTCTCGATGGACCCGGGGGATCGCTTCGAACAGGCACGACCTTACCTTCGACAAACCACACCAGGCGTTCACGCAGTAGGATCGACAGACGTGAGGACGATGGCTCGAGACTTGCGCAATGGCTCCGCCGGTACCGTCTCACGGATAGGGCGTGAGGAAGCTCTTTGGCAACGGCTGGTGCTGATCGTTGACGATCTCCACAGGGCGCGACTCGAAAACCACTTCACCAGTCTTGTATGAGAACGCACCGTCCTTTGCGATCAGAAAGCCGAGGGCGAATTTGCGGGATTTGTTCCAATCGCCTTTTGCTGCGACGAAGTCACTCAGCAACACGATGTCCTCGTCGTTGGACCGCATGTAGTCGAGCAGCGCGGTAGACTCCCCGAGTGCTTCCTTGCGCCCGACCCAGTCGATACATCGCCGAAACAACTTCGGATCGAAACATTTTGAGCGGAAGGAGTCAGCGCCGTTGTCGTCGCGATCGGTGTCGCGCATCGACTTTGTCGTCCACAGCTCGGACTCGAAATCCCGAAGCTGGCCCGAGACATTGCTTCTCAGCTGCGACTTTTGAGCTCCGCCTTCCCCGTGCGTGGCAAAGAGGTCGGAGAGTCTCTTCATCTCGTCGATGGCCATGCTGCCGTAGAATGAGCAGAAGGCGAAACCCTGCGTCAGAGCATGGTCGTTCAAGACGATTTCCAGGCCGTTGCCGATCAGCGTGACATATCCGAGCACTCTGCCGAAGACATCAACCGCGCCATCGATCCCATCCGCCAGGATTCTGACCTTCGCGTCGACCAGAACTTCCGGAGTGGCCGAATTGAACGAGCCGATGCCGAGCTGTGTCCTTAGGCCGTTGGCGAAAAGATCGGTGCAGAGTTTGCCATAGGGCTGGCGATAGGACTTCTGCCGGGCAATGTGCTTGGCGATCCATTTGGCATAGTCGCCGTCGAACATGCCTTCGCGATAGTTGGGCGAATAGTGCGTTTCCGGCGCATCAATGCCCTGCAGCCGGACGGAAAGCGACACTCCTCCGGCTTTGCGGAGGATTGACTTGAATTTCTCCTCTCCTGGATTGTTGTCGTCGGGTTGAAACGTGCCACCTCTTTCAAAAAACGCTCCAACATTCGTCGAGGCCCCGTCCCCGACATACTGCGCTGACGCAAGGTCGGGAATGAATTTCAAGGTGTCGACGTCTGACGAACCGTGAGGCCAATATTGAAAGACGTCGACTTTGCCTTGGATATCAACGATGCCCATTTCATGCCCTCTCGTTTAGTTTAAAACAGGATGAATTCGGCCTTGAAATATTGCAAGAACATCACGAGCGCTGAGTACGCCGTGAACCGCCTGGAAGACGATTGACCAGATCTGGACCAGGCAAGTAAGTGGATGGAATCGCCGTCAGGTGACTCGACATCGCTAGCTAGTCTGACTGTGCATCTGCCGCTCGATCGCCGCCGCGGTACGAAGGCTCAGCGCGGCGAGCGTCAAGGTTGGGTTCGCTGTGGCACTACTCGAGAAAACGCTCGAACCGACGATCCAAAGGTTTGGAACGTCATGCGACCGGCCCCACCGATCGACGACGGAATTTGTCGGCTCGTCGCCCATGATGCACGTTCCCATTATGTGCGCAGCGGTGTTCCATTTTCCCGGGGGCATTTCCTGTTCGTTCTCGATCGTTGCGCCCATTATACCAAACAGATCCTTCGCTGTGTCGAAGCCTTCATTCAAAGCTGATCGCACATAGTCACCAACATCGAAGGTAAATCGAGGTCTCGGAATCCCCAATGCATCAATCTTTGATGAAAGATCAATCTGATTTTTACTTTCTGGAAGCATCTCAGTGGAAAAGCTTAACCGTAACATCTTCGGTATCTGGCTTGCAATCTCACTCGGCAAAGCAGAACCGAACTTTCCGCCACTTAGAAGTTTGTCGATCACGGTGGCAGGAGAGCCGGCGCGTCCCCAGCCGTCGTTGCCGATCGTCATGCGGAAGGCACTGCGATTGCTGCGGAAGGCGCCGTCCCGAAATGCTTCAATACTGGAGATCGTTTGGGGCCCTCGAAACGGATAGAGCGGCTCGGGAAACAGGGCGGTTACCTCAAATTGGATGTGATCCATGAGATTTCGCCCCACCTGATCGCTTCGATTAGCGAGATTGCCAGACATCAGCAGGATCTTCGGAGTCTCGATCGCGTGAGCCGCGAGCACCACGACTTCCGCACTGACGGACCGTTCCTTCTGTGGATCGTCAGACCGCCAGTCCTTGTAAAAGACTTGGCGCACTCGCCCATCTTCCTCCTTACCAAGGCGAGTCACCACGGCGGCTTTTTTCAGTTCGACCCGACTACCCGGATCCTGAAGCACCCGCCGCAAATGAACCGTTGCATCATACTTGGCTTGGATTGGACACAGCGGAATACAATTTGAATGGCCCTCGCAGGCCGGTCGTTCATCATATTCGACGGTGTTTCGAGCTTGCGGCGTGGTAACGACTTGCACCGTCTTTCCTCGCACCGTTCTTCCCTCGATGCGATTCTTGACTAGGTGATCACTGTATCCAAATGGGATGCCGCGCATGGGAAACGGTTGACTGCGGTATCCACCGTGGAGCCCGTCCCACTCTTCGTGATTACCAGAAACGCCGAGTTCCGCCTCAGCTTGGCAATACCAAGGCTCCAGTTCGTGGTAGTCGAGCGGCCAATCGCGGCCTACGCCAAAATTAGTCTTAAGTTTGAAATCGCTGGGGATGAACCGAGGGCAATTCCCTCGCCATGACCATGTGCTTCCGCCAACCATACGGTTGTAACCGGCTTTGAACGGATCCTTGGTAGCTAGCGTATAGTCGTAGTACTTCTCCTTCCCTTGGTCCCTCTGCTCTGCGAGACTGAGCTGGGACTTTTCTGGTGCTGGCGCAAAAATTCGGCTTTCGAGGTCCATGTATGGCGCATACATGTCACCGCGGCTGCCCTGAGAATCCATAGTGTGGTGGAATTGGATCCGTTGGCCGGCTGTGATGCCATTATCCCCAGCCTCGATGATCAAAATCTTATAGCGACGAGAACGGCTGAGTTTCCAAGCACAAAGGGCACCGGCGACGCCAGATCCTATGATGACAATGTCGTAGTCGCTTGCCATGATCATCTCCGGCCGCGGGCAGGCGGCACCCGATCCATACTCAAGGCTGCTTGGTCCAATACCCGTGCGGCTGGTTTGAAAAACCGATAGGGTGCGCCCTGATGAGAGGCCAAACAAGACCTTCCTCATAGTAACCGCCGTCGAGGAGTTCCCCCATCGCCTCAGCCTTGAACTGCGAGAAGTACCAGATGTTCACGATCTGCTTGGCGACGAACTCGTTATTTTTGTAACCTTGCGTCGCCTTCAACGCTGATAGTAACAGGTCGTCTATCTTGGGTTTTGGTTCGATCGATGTAATAGACTTATAAGCGTCGATCAGGATTCTTAGTCCATCGGGAAGCACTGACAAAAGGCGTCGACGATATTCCGCAGCGATTGGGCGAGCCAATGTTGCATCCTCCGGATCAATTACAATATTGTATTGACCAGTAAGCAACGCTGATAATTCTAAGAATTCGTCGATTTCGTCCCGCATTGCATTCACCCCATGCATTATGGCGCACCAGCGAACTCATTGAGAACCTTGCATACTGCGGGATACATGTCCATCACCAGTTGTACCTGGGCCGAGGGACCGCCGACGATCAGTTTCCCGGACCAGTCAGAAATGCCACCAACCTGACGGTGTTGGGATGGCGCTTGTCTAACCTTGCTGTTCTTTAGGTCAAACAGCCTCAGGCCGATTAAATCTACCAAACCGCCACGCCGACAAGCACAATGCCGGCAACGCCCTGGGTGATCGCTTCGAACAGGCGCGACCTGCCTTCGACAAACCACACCAGGCGTTGACGCAGTAGGATCGACAGAATTGCGACGGCCGAAAGCGTGATCGCCACGCCAATCATCATCGGGCCGGCGAACAAGATGCCGGCCGCCGGCACGCCGCGCGCGATCGCAAACGTCATGACGAACAGCGAGCGGACAAGGAATCAGTCCAGCCATGACTGCGACGGCTTCGCCTTCGTGCTTGTGATGATGCCCATGGCTGAGTGCCCCCCACAGCATCCATAGGCCGATCAACCCAAGCAGTCCGCGGCTGATGTCTTCCGGCAGAGAGCGCGGCCAACGCTCCCCAGGGCGATTGAGACAGAATCGCTGTTGTCACATGGGTGATCGATAGGGTTGTCGATACGAGGAGGCCGTGAGAAACCTTTGCGTCCGAACCCGCCAGATACGTGGTCTGCTCGGCCAGAGCCAAATGGATTGTGCGTTGAAACTCTATAAGCGTTTGGAGCACGGTCATCATTTCGCTTGTCGTTGCCAAGTCAGGAACGCATTTGCGGCGGCTACTAACCATCCCGACGTTCCTCGGGTGGACGGACCTTGCGGAACATGGCGAGCAGAAGGATGTCGTAGACAATCTTCAAGGCGCCGGCGATGAGCAGTGGCCAACCGAAACCTGAAACAGCGAGCAGGGAGCCGGCAAGAACCGGACTGGCGGCTGCCGCGAGGCTGCGCGGAACCGCGGTGACACTCGCTGCTGCTGCTCGCTCAGCCGGCGTCACCACCGCCATGACGTAGGAGGTGCGGGTTGGCACATCCATCTGCGACAACGCGCTCCTGATAAGCAGAAGTACGATGACCGGACCGAGGCTCGGTATGAAGGGAATGAGCAAAAGGCAAAGACTGGACGGCAAATGCGTGAACACCATCGTATTTACAAGCCCGATCCGTTTGGCGATTTGAACTGCCACCAGGTAGGACGCTGCCGAGAGGATCCCCGTGAAGAAGAAGATCGCGCCCGTCGCTGCGAGCGACAGGCCGAACTGTTGGAAAAGCCACAGAGCCAGCAGTGACTGAACCACCAGGCCGCCTGCAAAGGCGTCGAGACTGAAAAGCGCAGCCAGCGTCAGGACGATGGCTCGCGACTTGCGCAATGGCTCGGCCGGTGTCGCCCCCGGATCAAGCGGTTCATTCGGCAACCGTCGATATAGAAGCAACGATCCCACCCCCAAGGCCGCATAGAGGAGGAAAGCGATCTGAAGCGCCTGCCTGAGTTCCAGTCCGACAAGCTGTCGAAGCATGTCAGGTGCGCCGGCCGCCAGAGCGCCGACAGCGCCAACAAGTGACCCCACCACACTATAGCGTGCAAAGAGCGCGGTGCGGTCGCGATCCGTCACGCTATGAGCGAGTTGCGCATGCTCCAGCGGCAGAAACACGCTGACGTCGCCCGAGGATGGGTTCAGCGTCCCGAGGAAGGCAATCACGAGAAGCGGCCAGAAATCCCTGACCAGGGCGAAGCTGATCCCCGTGGCGATCATCAATACGGCCGCTGCGATCAGGAGCGATCGGCGCGCGAAATGATGTGCCACAAACCCAACGGACAAGGTAAGCGCCGCCGAACCCGCCAGTGTGGCCGAAGCGAGGAGCCCGATCTGGAAGGCATCAAAGCCCAACACGGCCAGATAGGCAGGGAGGAGGAGACTGACCAGTCCATCGCCGAACGCCCGCAATCCCCTCGAAGCCAGTAGATAGGTGGCTGACGGCCCGGCACCGGAAGGAAGGAGCGCAAACCTCTGCTTCGCCACCGGAGTGCCCAATGCATTTGCCGACTGAGCCGTCAAAGATGCCTCCTGCCCGGAGAATGGGGCCAGCCCGCACGGCTCAGATCGATCCGCTGACCACGCCGTAGAGCAGGCCAAGGCTAGAACATGCCGCCAGCACCGGGATCATCCCGATCTTGAAACGAAACACAGCCAGCAGCGCGCCGAGTGTCAGGGTCAGCGAGGGGATGTTTATGGAGTTGATCACCGGCACGTCCAACGTCATCCCCAGCCAGCCGACCTCATGCAGTTCGCGGAACAATACATGAAGCGCGAACCACACAGCCAGGTTCAGAATCACACCGACCACGGCTGCCGTGATGGCAGACAATGCTGCTGACAAGGCCTTGTTGCTGCGCATCGTTTCCATGAACGGCGCGCCGAGGAAGATCCACAGGAAACAGGGGACGAAGGTCACCCACGTCGTGAGAAGACCGCCGAGCGTTCCGGCGACAAGGGAGTTGAGTACGCCCGGCGCCCGGTAGGCTCCCATGAAGCCGACGAACTGGGTGACCATGATCAACGGGCCAGGCGTGGTCTCGGCCATGCCGAGGCCGTCCAGCATCTCTCCTGGCTTGAGCCAGTGATAGTGATCCACACCCTGTTGCGCGACATAGGCGAGCACCGCATAGGCACCACCGAAGGTAACCATCGCCATCTTGGAGAAGAAGATCGCAATGTCGGTGAAGACATTGCCTTGCCCAAGAAACACCAGAAGTGCCAGGACCGGCACGAACCACAGCGCAAGAAAAACTGCCGCGATCTTCAGCGACCAACTGACGGACGGCCGGGCGTGCGCCGGCACCTCTTCGCCGAGGGCTGTATCGGCATCGGCGACCTGCTTGCCGCCGACCTTGCCATGTCCATTGCCCGACTGGAATGCAGCCCACCCAGCTCTTCCTCCGACGTAACCGATCACACCCGCGATCAAGATGACCAGTGGGAACGGCGCATCGAAGAAAAAGAGAGCGACGAAGGCCGCCGCCGCGAGCCCGACCATCACATTGTTCTTGAGCGCCCGCCTGCCGATCCGCAAGACCGCCTCAAGCACGATCGCGAGGACCGCCGCCTTCAAACCGAAGAAGAGAGCCTGAACGGCGCCGACGTTGCCGAAGATGGCGTAAATCCAACTGAGCGCCATGATGGCAATCGCGCCTGGCAACACGAACAGAATCCCGGCGACAAGGCCGCCTCTGGTCTTGTGCATGAGCCAGCCGATGTAGATGGCCAGCTGCTGCGCCTCTGGGCCGGGCAGCAGCGTGCAGTAGTTGAGCGCATGCAGGAATCTGGTCTCGCCGATCCAGCGCTTTTCCTCGACTATGATCCGATGCATCATGGCGATCTGACCGGCCGGACCGCCGAAGCTGAGCATTGCGACACGAGCCCATACGTGCATGGCCTCAGCGAACGAAATGCCATGGCCGGGGGTCTCGGTTGTTCGGTTTGGTACCATGACGGTGTTCTCTGCATTGGCCATAGTCGGTCACCCCCGCTTCGAGCGGAAATATCGATGGAGGTTGTCGAACACCGAAGCGCCCTCGGCGATCCGTTGTTCGTCGCCGGCGTTCGCCATGGCGATACCAGCGATCAGGCTGGCGATGCCGGTGGTTTCCTCGCGACTGAACTTGCCGTCCTTGAGATCGATATCGTGTACGACCTCAGCGATGGCCTGCAGTGCCGGATCGGCTATGCCGGTGCGGGCAAGCAGCACCTCGAAGCTGCAGCGGTCGCCCTCATGGGTGATTTCGCCCTCGAACATGTCGAAGCGCAATTCCCCCTCGTTCGGCACGTATCCCTTGCCCGCCACGAAGCGGATGGGGGCATCGGCATCGATGAAGCGGCGGATCAGCCAGCTGCAGGCGATGCGGTCGACATGCACATCCCGGCGCGTGACCCAGATCCGGCCTTTGAGCTCGCTCGGCTCGGCTGCCTTCTTCGGTTCCTTGGTCATGGCCTTATCCTTTATAAGCTGTGTCTCGAGTTCGGCGATCAGTCCCTCGACCGCGAGGCGACCGCTTGCGCCGAAGAAGTCGATCGTCACGACGTCCGCGAGCCGTTTGCGCAAGCGGCCCAGGTGCGAACGCGCCTCCGCATGTTTTTCCGATGTCGCGTTCGTCCTGATCTCAGCAGCCAGATCGCGCGCTTCCTTGACGATCTCCGCGTAATCGACGTCACGGGCGGCGTCGAACATCGCCCGGACCTGGGCGTCCGTCAAACCGTCGACAAGGCGCGCCTCGCACATCATGGCCTCGCCGCCGCCTGCGACGATTTCCTTGAGAAGCCATTCGAAATCCTCCTGCATCTCGGCATTCGCCGGCAGGGCGTAAACGGTGCTTTTGACTGCGACCGCGCCGATGCCTTGCAACCGTCGCCAGATCTTCACCCGGAAATAGGAGGGCTTGCTTGGCAGCTGATGGATCAGGAGCAGCCAGCGCTGCTCCTGCGATTCCCCCTCACTCATAAGTGAACCGTATCACGGAGAGATGGAATTGCAACACTTGTATCATTCTCCATTTGAGCATAGCGTTCGCCTCCTCACGGATGGGCCGTGCCGCAGAGCGGGGAAACCGATGCCACACCAGATCATGCCGCTGCCATTCAAGCCACCCAGGCTCGTTGGCCTGTCTGAACGGCTGCTGGCAAGCCATTACGAAAACAATTACGGCGGTGCCGTTCGTCGTCTCAACGCCATCGAACGGCGGCTCGACGAACTCGATTGGAGCGCAGCACCCGTCTTCGACATCAACGGTGCTGAAGCGCGAAGAATTGGTCGCCGCCAATTCAGCGATCCTGCACGAAATCTATTTCGATGGGCTCGGAGGCTCAGGCGATGCCGGAGGCGATCTCGCTGCTGCTCTTGAGCGCGACTTCGGCAGCGTGGCAGCATGGCGCACCAAGTTCATGGCTTGTGCGAAGGCGCAAGCCGGCGGTTCGGGATGGACCTTGCTGACCTGGTCGGAGCGCCGCGATCGGCTGACGATCCAATGGGCAGCGGACCATACCAACTGTCTCGCCGGCGGCGTCCCGATCCTCGCGCTCGACATGTACGAACATGCCTACCACCTCGATTTCGGCGCCAAGGCCGGCGCCTATGTCGACGCCTTCATGAAGAACATCCATTGGGAGCGGGTTGCTACTCGCCACCAGCGAGCAGTCGCTCTACGGGACCGTTGGGCGCCCCCAGTTTCTGATGACGGCATTCAAACGGTCGCGCCAGAGGAGTTGCGGGCGCGTCTCGATCACGGAGACGATCTCGTCGTGCTCGACGTCTGCCTCGCTGAGGATCTGGCAAAACGCAGCGATATGCTGCCGGGGGCCAAGGTCCGCGCGCCCGAGAAGATCGCCGATTGGGCGGATGAACTGCCGAGGGACAGACCGGTCATCGTTTATTGCGTCTACGGCTTCCAGGTCAGCGGTGACGCCGTCGCCGAACTGCGTCGCCGCGGCATCGATGCAAGTGCGCTTTCCGGCGGCATCGCCGCCTGGCATGCGATCGGCGCGCCAACCGTCCCGCTGGTGATGAGCGAAGAAAGGATTGCGTCATGAAATGGGTTACCCGTGAACGTCCGGTCATCGACCGCATTGCCTGCCCCTGGCTGATTGCGCGCTTCATCGACAAGGAACCGGAGTTTCTGTTCGTGGCGCCTGATCAGGTTATCCGTGTTGCCCAGGAAACGGGTGCGACGCCTTACGACGTACCGGGTGTCGAATTCACGCATGTTGGCGACGGCTGCAGTTTCGACACCTTCGTCTCGAAATACGGCTTTGAGCGCGATCCGGCCATCGTGACCATCGCCGCGATCGTGCGCGGCGCCGACACGGATCGGCACGATCTCACGCCGCAGTCGGCAGGGCTGCTGGCGATCTCCATGGGACTGCGGGACGTGACGCCCGACGACCACGAGGTGCTCAAGCACGGCTTCGTCATTTACGACGCGCTCTACGCCTGGGCTTCGGGCCGCAAAGCAGAGACGCACAGCTGGCCTCCCGCGACGAAGCCGGCGGCCGCCTGAGCGGAGCATGCGAAATGGTAGACCAATCGAATGAGGGCGTCACAGGACGTCAGCCAAGCAGCCGCGTGGTTCAGTGGATTGACCACCGACTGCCGGTTTTCACCTTCGTCAATCATGAATTGAACGACTATCCGACGCCAAGAAATCTGAACTATTTGTGGAATTTCGGCTCGTTGGCCGGGTTCATGCTGGTCGTCATGATCTTCACCGGCATCGTGCTCGCAATGCACTACACAGCGGATTCGACCCTCGCTTTCGGCTCCGTCGAGCACATCATGCGCGATGTGAATTACGGGTGGATGATCCGCTACATCCACCTCAACGGCGCATCGTTCTTCTTCATCGCGACCTACATCCATATCTTTCGCGGCCTTTACTACGGCTCATACAAGGCGCCGCGCGAACTGTTGTGGATGCTGGGGGTCGTCATCCTGCTGCTGATGATGGCAACCGCCTTCTTCGGCTATGTCCTACCATGGAGCCAGATGGGGTTTTGGGGCGCTACGGTGATCACCAACCTGTTCTCCGCAATTCCGGTAGTTGGAGAGAGCATCGTCACGTGGCTTTGGGGCGGGTTCTCCGTCGATAATCCGACGCTGCAGCGCTTCTATGCCCTGCACTACCTCCTGCCGTTTGTCATCGTCGCCGTCGTAATGCTGCATCTCGTCGCGTTGCATCGGCACGGTTCAAACAATCCGCTTGGCATCGACCGCACCGGGCCGGGAGACAGCATCCCCTTCCACCCCTACTACACGGTCAAAGACCTGCTCGGCTTGGCGGCTTTCCTGCTGGTATTCGCCTTCTTCGTCTTCTACCTGCCGAATTATCTGAATTCCACCGACGCCTTCATCCCGGCCAATCCACTGCGAACGCCCGCCGAGGTCGTGCCGCAATGGTATTTCCTGCCGTTCTACGCAATCTTGCGCTCGATCCCGAACAAGCTTGCCGGCGTCATCGCCATGTTCTCGGCCGTGGCTGTCCTCTTCATTCTACCCTGGTTGGATACATCGAAGGTCCGCAGTGCCCGCTTCCGGCCAATCTACAAGTGGGTCTTCTGGCTCCTGGTCATCGACGTCATCGTTTTGGGCTGGGTCGGCGCCAACAAGCCGGAGGGACTTTTCGTTCTCATCGGCCGCGTCGCCACATTCTATTACTTCTTCCATTTCCTGGTCGTGATGCCGCTCCTTGGCATTTTCGAGCGGCCGCTGCCGCTCCCGACCAGTATCGTCTCGGCAGTCCTGCCGAAGGGCGGCGCGCATCCTGCCGCAGCGCAGGTGCTGGCAGATACGCCGTAACCAATCCAGCCATCGAGTACCGCACCTGTCCCTAGTGGCACGGCGACGGCGAAACCAACCCAAATGCCGAGGATCACGGCCGACTGATCGATTCACAGTGAAGAAAGAGGAATACCGCTATGACACTACTTACCCGCCTGGCAGTTCTCATTGCCGCCGCAACTCTCGTCACCCCCTCGTTCGCCGCCAATCCCGATTGGAGTCAAGTCGGAAAGGCGCTGGGAAAAGGAGGAACCACGCAGGCCGACGGCGTCTATAGAGTTGGCTTGCCACGAACCGACCTGAAAGTATCGCTCGATGGGGTGGCGCTGAAGCCAGGGTTTGCCCTCGGCGGTTGGATCGCGTTCGAACCAATGGGGAATCAGGCAATGGTCATGGGTGACATCGTTCTGACGCAGGACGAGGTGAACCCGGTCATGAAGAAGCTTCAAGAAGGTGGGATCGAGATCACTGCGTTGCACAACCATTTGCTGCGCGCGGAGCCAATGACCCTCTACATGCATGTCTTCGGCCAGGGCGACCCGGCCATGCTCGCCACAGCGCTTCATGCCGGGTTGGCGCTGAGCAAGACACCGATGGAGACTGCCGCGTCCGGTACCGCACAGCCGCAAACCGCCACCCAGCAGATCGAGTTCGACACGGCGGCCGTCGACAAGGCTATTGGTCATAAAGGCAAGGCCAATGGCGGCGTTTATCAGTTCACCATCCCACGAGCCGAAACGATCACGGACGGCGGCATGACCGTCCCAGTGTCGATGGGTACCGCCATTGGCATCAACTTCCAACCGACCGGAGGAGGCAAGGCGGCGATCACGGGCGATTTTGTACTGATCTCATCGGAGGTCAATCCAGTCATCAAAGCCTTGCAAGACAGCGGCATCGAGATCACGGCACTGCATAGCCACATGATCGATGAGCAGCCGCGGCTCTTCTTCATGCATTTCTGGGCGAATGACGACGCCGCCAAGCTTGCGCGCGGCCTCAAGGCGGCTCTCGACAAGATGAACCTCGCGAACAGCTAGGGTCGGGTCCGGTGCGCGCCGCCAGCGTGGCCTTTGGGCTCATCGCCACGATCCCCCTGATCGTATGCTCCGTCGACCCGGCTTTGGCGCAGCCGCCTCTGATCCTCGAGCGAACAATCCCGCTCGAAAACGTCTCGGGGCGTATCGATCACATGGCGATCGATCTTGCTGGAGGGCGACTGTTCGTCGCCGAGCTCGGTAACGACAGCGTCGATGTTGTCGACCTTCAGACCGGTAAGATCCTCCATAGGATCACCGGCCTGAAGGAGCCGCAGGGCGTCGCATATCTTGCCGGTCAGGACGTGATCGTCGTGGCCAATGGTGGTGACGGGTCCGTTCGGTTCTTTCATGCAGGAGATTGTCCTCACTGGGAACCACTGCTCTCGGCAACGATGCCGATAATGTCCGCATCGATCCGTCTTCCGGCGATGTTTTTGTTGGATATGGTGATGGCGGATTGGCCATCCTCGATCCGGCGACCCAGTCAAAGCTCGACGACATAAGACTAGCCGGCCATCCCGAAAGCTTTGAGGTCGACTCGAAAACGGGCCAGGTGTTCGCGAACGTGCCGGACGCCGGGCAGATCGCCGTCATCGACCTCAAATCGCGCAAGCAGGTGGCTACCTGGAAAATACCAGGCTTGGCGGCGAATTTTCCGATGGCGGTCGACAGCGCGGGGGGCCGGCTTGCAGTTGTGTTCCGCAGTCCGGCAAAGCTTGCCTTGCTGGATGCGGCAACTGGTGCGGTGACAGCGAGCCTCGATACCTGCGGCGATGCTGATGATGTTTTCTTCGACGGCAAGCGCGATCGAATCTATGTGAGCTGCGGAGACGGCGTGATCGACGTTGTCCAGCGCAGCCCAAAAGGGCTCGTGCCGGTCGAACGTGTAGCAACTTCCAGCGGAGCCCGGACCTCGCTCTTCGCACCGGAACTCGATCGCCTCTTTGTTGCCGCGCGTGCCGGATGGCTTGGATCCGGGGCCGCTATTCTCGAATTCCGCCCTTCGCCATCATGTCGATCAGGCATCGGTCGCCCAAGTCAAAAACCTCTTAGTTCGACGAGATCTGCCACACGGCTACGCCAGCTAGAATGAGGCCGGCGATACCTTCGATGGCCCTGGATATGATATCAAACAGGCGTGGCCGGCTGTCGAAGAAATGCACCAGCCGTTCCCGAAACAGGATCGATAACACCGCCACGCAGGACAGGGTCAGCGCCACGCCAACCATCATGGTAATTGCAAACAGGATGCCGGCGAGCGGAACACCTCTGGATATTGCGAAGGTCATCACAAAAAGTGTCAGCGGGCATGGGATCAAGCCGGCCATCACACCCACAGCCTCGCCTTCATGCTTGTGGTGATGACCATGGCTCAGAGCGCGCCAGAGCATCCAGATACCAATCAGGCCAAGCAAGCCGCGGCTGACGTCTTCCAGTAGAGGCGCACGGCCAACACTTCCCAAGGCAATCGATACCAACGGCAACGAGAGCGCCGCGATCAGCACCGCGATCGTCACATGTGTAAAGGAAAGCGTCAGCGACACCAGAAGACCGCGCGAAACCTTTGCATCCGAACCGGCCAAATACGTGGCCAGGACGGCTTTGCTGTGACCCGGCGTCAGGGCATGCGCCGCACCGAACAATACGCCCATCGGCAGAAAGGCCATGAAGGCGAACCAGCCGCCGCCGGCCGAAAGCAGTTTGATCTGCTCGGCCAGCGCCAGGTAGATCGTGCGCTGGAATTCGACAAGCGTCTGGAACATGGCCATCGAAACGGTTCCGCTTCAGCCGCACGTCAATTCAAGGCGCGTCGCGAAAATCTTGCCGAGATCGGTCCCCGTCGGGTCACTGAAGAACGCATCCGTCAGGCTCTTCTGGTTCTGCGCGATGGCCGTGTCCGGATCTGGACGCACGACCGCGCGCGAGCAGCCTTGAGGCAGGCCAGCCACCGCAATCTTGTCGTCGTCGGTAAAATCGATCGCTGTGTAGAAGGTCGGGTCGTAGACGCCGATGCTGACTTTTCCAGCAAGAGCCAACGGGTCCTTCGGCTGCGTTTCGAACTGGACGACGAGTTGATCGTTTTCATAGCTGACGCTAAATTTCGGCGGTGGCGCCATAGCCACGTCCTTGCCATTCAAGGTCACCATCTGAAAGTAGTTGTACTCGGCCAGCGACGCATGGACGGTGAGAGCGACTTCATCGAGTTCCTTGGCATCAAGGACAAGGTCGGAATTCTTGTCGAATTCCATCAGCACAGTGCTGGAAAAGAGGTCGTCGAAACGCCAGGAGTGCCGAAGCGACTTGACCGTCCTGTCTGGACCGACGGTCAGGTCCAGCTTCGCCTCGGCAAACACATGCGGATGGGCGTTCGCCACCGCCGCGGAAGCGAGCAACAGCGCCGCGCCTGATATCATGCCAGTCAGTCGCATTTTTCGCTCACATCTTGCTCGTCGATTCCGCATCAGGCAGGACACCTGCCATTGCAAGCAGGCCGAAATGGGACATGCCCGAACAGGTCGCCATGCAACTAGCGTCTGAGCATGATCACGGCGACGCTCGTTCCGGTTGGTCCTTGTTCGTCGTCGCGCGAATATAGTTCAGGTTCTTGGTACCGACGGCGCCGATATCGCTGACCTGGAATCCGCTCTCGGTCAACAGCGAGGCGACCGAATGCATATCGACATGACCATGTTTGTGGAGCCCGGGCAATCTGGACTTGCGCACCGGCCTGCCGAAATCGATGAGCAACAGCCGGCCTGCTGGCTTCAAGACGCGTGCCGCCTCGCGGATGAAGGCCGATCGAACGGGCTTCGACAGGTGATGCAGCATCAGCGTGCCGACGCAGATGTCGAATTGCGCGTCTTTGAAGGGAAGCTCCTGCGCCGTCCCGTTGACGAAAGTCAGATCGAGACCGGACCGCTCGGCCTTGGCGCGCGCCCTCTCGATCATTTCGGCCGACGCATCGACGCCGGTGACGCTTCCGTCCGAACCAACCAGCCGCTTCGCGGCAATGGCAAGGGTTCCCGTTCCACAGGCGACATCGAGCATCGCTTCGCCGGGCTGGAGCTTTGCCGGGCGAAGCATGAACTCGCGAAACCGGCCCTCGCGGCCAAAGGTCAGAACACGCGCAAGCAAATCATAGGCCGCCGCCCGGTGCAGGACGATGCCGATGCCCCTGTCGCTCGCGCTTTGCGCGCCGTTGCCGACGAGCCCTCTGTGACGCAGGCTGCCCCACAGCGCCAATCCCGCGATCGCCGCAAGGACGAGTCCGTGGAAAGCCGTCGTCCAGGCGCCGGCCTGAACATAGCCCATGCCCAATTTGGCCAGGACGAGGAAGCCGGCGACCAGCGACAGCTTCGCAAGCAGGGCCAGTGCTATCACCCTCTTGCGCGAATGCGATTCGTTACCGGCGTGATGATCAGATGAGTGCATGTCTGGCGACCTTCTGCTTCATTGCGGTGTGCCCAAACCCGATTTGAGCTCCTGGACTTGGCGTATCATAATGGACACAATGTCTGGAAATGCTGTTGTCAGACACCGGAGCTCCGAATGTCCGAAACCGGGCAGTGTAGAGGGCCATGGCCATGAAAATCGAACGGGCGGGCGAGCGGAACACGATCGATCGACGCGTCGCGCGGACGCGCGGCCTGCTGCAGGACGCGCTCATAGCCTTGATCCCGGAGCAGGGATATGTGGCCATCACGGTCGAGGACATTTGCCAGAGGGCAAATATTGGCAGGTCGACCTTCTATACCCACTGTGCCGACAAGGATGCTCTGCGCAGCGCGACCATCGAGACGCATCTGCGGTCGATAGGCCGCAGGCGCGAGGCGGCGAGTCAAGAAACAGGTGGCCGCCTGTTCGAGTTCAGCTTGCCCATGTTCGAGCACGCCCATGCATTCCGACGGCTTCACCACGCATTGCTTGCAAGCACCGGCGATACGATCCACGACGAATTGCGCGAGCGTATCCGGCGAGCCGTCCGGGAAGAACTCGTCGAGAAACGGATCGGCGATCGCGGCATGCCTGCCGAATTCGCCATTCAGTTCATCGCCGGAGCATTTCTCGCGGTCCTCGCCTGGTGGGTCGCCACCGACATGAACCTTTCACCGACACAGGCAGATGATCTGTTCCAGAGGATGGCGGGAAAAGGCATCGGCGTGTGACTAGTCGTCGGCTATCGAGCTTGCAATAATCGAATCCGATCGCCCCATGTCGACCGGCGATGTCAAATGGACAAGCTGTTTTCGATTGCCCGCAATCAATATGTAGAGTTTGGAGACCTGATCTCCATTCCGGTTCTCGCCGATTTTTTCGGCGTCCGTCCGGGCGAAGAAACGCTCTTCGAATGCCGTGCGGTCGACGCCGAACAGCCTTATGGAGCAGGTCTGCACGGCCTTGCCTTCCAAGGTGGCTTTGGTCACCGCGATCATGGTTCCGGCTGGTAGATCGCCGCCCGTCACGGCCCAGCCTTGGAAGGCATCGACGTCATCAACCGGCGCAAGCCCAGCTTCACCGGACAACGGTGTCCAGCCGCGTTTTCTGGCGGTGGCGGCGGTTCGTTCGAAGTCGGCTCCATGCGCAAGACAGGTCTCGTGAAAAGCTTCGAGCGCCAGATCGACATTGTCGGCATACACCAGGGGTGATGCCAAGCACCCGCTCGCAAGCATCAGGAAAAAATAAGCTTTCAGCATTGAACCGCACCTCGGGGCTGGAAAACGAGGTAATCCAATCATCAAGCAGGAAATGGTGCCTTCGCGACCGCAGTCAAGAAGCCCAGTCCTTGCGCGGCATCGAACGGTCGAAGACCGCCTCGGCAGTTGAACGCCTGTTTTTCAGATGACCGGCCGACGGCCGCTATCGGCCAGGTGACAAGCGGCAACGCCGCCATGCGGCACGGATCGCAACAACGGTTCCTCGACCCGGCAGACATCGATCGCCACCGGACAGCGCGTGTTGAACCGGCACCCCGGAGGTGGCGCGCTCGGACTTGGCGGATCGCCGGCTAGAATGATCCGGCGGCGCCCGGCTTCGATGCGAGGATCGGGAGAAGGAACAGCCGACAGCAGCGCCTGACTGTAAGGATGGGCCGGCTGACGAAACAGCGGCCGGGTCGCGCCAGCTTCCGAAATGCGGCCGAGATACATCACCGTCACGTTCGAGCAGACTTCGCGCACGATCGCCAGGTCATGCGCCACAATGACGATGGTCAGACCAAGCTGCTTTTGCAACGACGTAAACAGGTTGACGATCTGCGCCCGGATCGAAACATCGAGCGCGCTCAGCGGTTCGTCGCAGACCAATATGGATGGTTTGAGGGCGAGTGCGCGCGCAATCGAAACACGCTGGCGCTGGCCGCCTGACAGCGAGCGTGGGAGACGGTCGAGCACGGTCTCAGGCAGCGCCACCAGGTCCAGAAGCTCGGCGATGCGGCGGCGGCGCTCGACTGATGAGCCGAAGCGATGGATCTGCAGCGGCTCCTCGAGCGTCTGATAGACGCTCTGGCGGCGGCTCATCGACCCCAACGGATCCTGGAAGACGAACTGGACTTCGCGGCTGAACGACTTTCTGTCCGATTTCAGCCATTCGGCGCGATCTCTGCCCCCAATCAGGACAGTGCCCTCGCTCTCCTTCTGCAGGCCGACGATGGTGCGCGCCAGCGTGGTTTTGCCACAACCGGACTCGCCGACAATGCCGTGGAACGCTCCGCGCGCGACGGTCAGGTCTATGCCGTCGACCGCCCTCACCGCGCCGGTGCCCGAGCGGTTGGCGAAATGCACCTTCAATCCCCTGACTTCGATCGCCGCGACATCAGACATGAACGGCAATCCCTTCCTGCCGAAGCACGACCGGGCAGGCGACGCGATGCGGATTTGCCGAGATCGATATCGTCTGAAGCGGAGGTCGGTGTTTTCGGCAACCGGCTTCGACCAATTCGCAGCGGTCGGCGAAACGGCAACCCGGCTCCAGCCTGATCTGGCTTGGCGGCAGGCCCGGTATCTCGCGCGTAGCCACATTGTCGTCAGCACGAAAATCCGGCACCGATGCGAGCAGCCCACGCGTATAGGGATGGACCGGCTGGGTCAGCACATCCATCGCCGTCCCCTCCTCCGCCACCTGTCCGGCGTAAAGCACGATGACGCGGTCGGCGACGGAAGCAACCACGCCGATGTCGTGCGTGATCAGCACGACCGCGATGCCGTCCTCGCGCTGGATCTGGCGAATGAGCTCCAGAATTTGCGCCTGGACGGTGGCGTCCAGCGCCGTAGTCGGCTCGTCGGCAATCAGCACGCGCGGCCGGGCCGCAAGCGCCAGCGCGATCATCGCGCGTTGCAGCATGCCGCCCGACATTTCGTGCGGATAGCGATTGTAGCGATCCTCAGGGTCCGGAATGCCGGAGCGTGCCAGAAGCGAAACCGCTTGCTTGCGCGCAGCGTCACGCGACAGGCCGGCGAAGCGGCGCGCCTGGCGCGCCAGTTGCGGGCCGATTTTCAGCATCGGGTTGAGCGCGCTCATCGGGTCCTGGAAAATCACGCCGAAATAGCGTCCGCGCAGATCGGACAATTGCCGGGAACCGATGCTGAGCAGTTCGCTTCCGTCGGCTCGCGCCGAACCCCTCATGTCCACCGTCACACCCTCGGGCAGCAGGCCGAGGGGGCCGAGCGTCATGACGGTCTTTCCCGAACCGCTTTCGCCGACGACCGCGACCGTTTCTCCAGGACGGACGCTGAACGACACCCCGTCTACCGCCCGCACCGAAACGGTGGTGGCGTAGAGATCGATGACCAAGTTCTCGATCGAGTAGATCGGCTGATCGTCTCTCATCCTGAAGTCGTCCCGGTTTCGACGGCGTTGCGTTCCGTCTC
Organism: Mesorhizobium sp. M0029; assembly: GCF_040323735.1. Lineage (NCBI taxonomy): Bacteria > Pseudomonadati > Pseudomonadota > Alphaproteobacteria > Hyphomicrobiales > Phyllobacteriaceae > Mesorhizobium > Mesorhizobium sp. M0029. Next base: position 72,792 of record NZ_JAMYVF010000013.1, on the reverse strand, counting down.
TTCACGGGCGCGCGCCAGCTTTCTTTTACGCAGCGTTCTGCCGCGAACTGGCCGTGGCACCTTTTGCAACGCGAAGGCTTCGCCAAGCAGATTGAAGCTGACGACGACAAGTGTCAGTGCGAGGCCGGGCAGCACGACAAGGCGTGGAACCTCCTCGATGTAGCTCATGCCGTCGACGAGCATCTGGCCCCATTCCGGTGTCGGGGGTGCAACGCCAAGGCCAAGGAAGCTGAGCGTCGCGATGGCCAGCACAAGGGCGCCGGCGTCGGCGCTTGCATAAACGACGACGAGAGCCATCACGTGCGGCAGGATATGCCGAACGAATATCCACAGATGGCCAGCGCCCATGACCCTGGCCGCCTCGATATAGGGCTGCTGCAGCTCGGCCGTGACGACGGCGCGGCTCATGCGGGCATAGTTCGCCCACCACGCCAAGGTGAGCGCTGTGATCATCGACCAATAGCCGGTGCCCAGAATGCCGATCAGCGCCAGCGCGATCACCAGGCTCGGAAGCGCCAGCGCAATGTCGATGATGCTGATCAGCACGAGTTCGACACGGCCGCCGACATAGCCGGCGAAGGAGCCGATCGTCACGCCGATCGCCAGAGCGGCGACAAGCACGATGACCATGGCCACCAAGGAGATGCGCGCGCCACCGATGATGCGGCTCAAGACGTCACGGCCGAGATAGTCGGTGCCGAGCCAGTGGCTCCAGCTCACGCCCTCAAGTGTCGCAGAATAGTCCTGTGCGCTTGGGTCGTAAGGCATGATCACCGGAGCGAAGATGCCGACCAGCACAAAGCCGATGACGGGGAGCAGTACCAGCCACGGCCAGTCCTTGATGTCCCTGATTGCGGAAATGTTCATCGCCTCATGCTCCCCGCGCCCGGCGCATTCGCGGATCCACAACGATGCAAATCATGTCGACAATGAAATTGACCATGACGAAGAAGACGACAAACAGCAGCAGCACCGACTGCATGCCGATGAAGTCGCGGAAGCGTATCGCCTCGATGAAGAAGGCACCGACGCCGCGCAATGCAAACACCGTCTCGACGACGATCGATCCGATGATCATCAGCGTGAACTGCGCCCCGAATGTCGTCAGGAACGGAATGGCGATATTGGGCAGCGCCTCGCGCAGCAGCACCTGCGTTCTGGTGTAGCCCTTGGCGAATCCTGTCGTCGCAAACGGCCGCGACATCGCTTCCTGGAGGTTGACCCGAACGACGCGGCTTAGCACCGACGCCGGGAACAACGCGATCGTCACCCATGGCAGAAGCCATGAGGTCAAGCCGCTGGTGCCGAAGGTGGGCACCCAGCCAAGCATCACCGAAAACACGATGACCAGCAGCGCCGCCACGAAGAAGTTCGGGGTCGATGCGCCGATAAGGGAAAATGCGTGCAGAAACCTGTCCATGAAGCCGCCATTGCTGACGGCCCCGGCAATGCCAAGCGTGATCGACAGGACGAAGGCGAGAACACCGCCGCCGGCAAGCAGCGCCGCCGTCATCGGAATGCGGGCGGCAAACTCCTGAGAAATCGGCTTTCCCGTTCGCAACGAAATGCCGAAATCGCCGGCCAGTGCGCTGGCCAGCCAGCGTCCATAGCGGATCGGCAGCGGGTCATGAAGGCCAAGCTCGTTGCCGATCCTGGTGATCATTTCGGCGTCCGCGCCGGGGCCCGCCGCACGCTCGGCAATCAGCGCCGCAACATTGCCCGGCGCCGCCGCAACCAGGGCGAATGTCAGCGCGGATGCCGCCAGGATCAAAAGGCAGGCAAGCAGCATCCGTCGCAGGATCGTGCGTTTCATCGTCAGGCCTCGCTTGGGCTCGAAGTCTTCAGGCCTTCAGCGTGATCGCCTTGAACGGCAGATCATAGTCGGTCGCCGGGAGCGAGAAATTCTCCGCGCGCGGATTGTGGGCCCACAGTCTCTGGCTGACGACGAGAGGACAGATGGCGGTGTTGTCGTGGAGCCAGTCGTAGAGGGCCTGCATCTTCAGGTCGCGTTCGGCGCCGCTCGCCTCGAGCGCAGCCTTGACGACGCCGTCGAGCGCGTCGGAGACGTAGATCTTGCCGTCAGGGCCGCTGTCGGCGGTCGAGACGAAGGCGTTGCCCAGCGTGCCGTGCGGATCGTAGGGCGCTCCGTAGGTGGTGAAGAAAGCCAGGTCATAGTTGAAGGCCGGACGCCGTTCATGCATGGTGGCATTGTCCACCGAGGACACCTGGACCTGGAAACCGACCTCGGACAACTGACCCTGGATCATTTCGGCGATGCGCCGCGATCCCGGCAGGGACTCTTCGGAAACGAGAAAATCGATGGTCAGTGGAGAGCCGGCCTTGGTCCAGGCACCACCGCTGTCGACCCAGCCGCCATCGGCAAGGATCTTCTTGGCCGCCGCCACGTCGCGCACCGGCACGTCATGCCGCTTGCCCGAGGAAGGCACGTTCGCCGGGAACAGATCGGCGGCCGGGTCGGCAAAGCCCTCGAACAGCACCTTGGCGATCGCCGCCCGGTCGACCGATGCATAGACGGCGTCACGGACGGCCTTGTCGGCGATGATCTTCGACTTCGGCGAATAGCCGAGCAGCATCGTCGCCGTGCCCGGTTCGGCCACGACCTTCATGCCGTCGCTTTCAAGTGCGCGAGCGCGGCGCGGCGACAGCGTCGCCACCCAGTCGCCACCGATGACATCGAGGTCGCCTGAGCGCAGACCATTGGCGCGAGCGAGTTCGTCCGGAACCACCTTCAATTCCATGCGGCTGAAGAGCGGCTTCTCGCCCCAGTATTTATCGTTGCGAATGAGGGTGGTGCCGCTCGAATCGTATTTTTCGACGATCCACGGTCCGGTGCCGATCGGCGCCGTCTGCTTGCCATCCTTGTCGACCGCCTTGGGCGACAGGAAACGGACGGGCCGCACGATGGTGAGTTCAAGCAGTGCCGCCGGCACTGGCCGCTTCAGCTTGACCGTCAACTTGTTCGGTCCATCGGTGACGATGCTATCGAAAGCGTCGGAGATGCCGATCCATGAAAAGTCGCTCACCCCCAACCAGCGCTTGAGGTTCCATTCGGCCGCAGCCGAGTCAAACGGTGTGCCGTCGCTGAAAGTCACGCCTTCACGCAGATCGAAAGCGATTGACAATTGATCGTCCGCGACAGTCCATTTGGTGGCAAGTCCCGGCTCAAGCGCGCCGTTCTGGCCGTAGTGGATCAGCGCATCGAAGACGATGGTGTAGGTGCTCAGCGTCGACACGTTCTGCAGCAAATCGAGATCGCCGGTCTCCGCGGCGATGGCAATCTTCAGCGTGTCGTTGGTTTCGGAGAAGGCGCTGCGTGGCAGCGCGGCGGCGAAGGCAAGTCCGGCAGTGGAAACAAGGAAATTGCGGCGGTCGAGAGTGATCATGTCAGTTCCCCATTTTTTTGATTGATTTTGAATCATGCTAACTCGGATATGCGATATGTCTATACTTATTCGGTCTGCGTCGGCTCAAGAGAAAGGTCGGAAGCGATGGTCGCGAATGTGTTGCCATGAGCCGCTACATCCAGCTCAGTGTCACCGCCGCGAGCGCTAGGTAGCGGCCAACCTTCGCGATCGTGACGATCACGAGGAAGCTCCAGAACGGCTCCCGCAGGACGCCCGCCACGATCGTCAGCGGATCGCCGACGAGGGGCAACCAGCTCAACAGCAGCGACCATCGTCCATAGCGCTGGTACCATCGCGTCGCGCGCGTCAGTGCGGAGGGCTTCACCGGGAACCATTTGCGGTCGCGAAAGTGATCGACGCCCCGGCCAAGCCACCAATTGACGATCGAGCCGAGCACATTGCCTGCGCTTGCGGAGACGATGAGCAGAGCCGGAGCATAGCTTTCCGTCAGAAGCAGTCCCGCAAGGGCTGCTTCTGATTGCATCGGCAGGATTGTAGCCGCCACGAACGCGGTCAGAAAAAGACCGCCATAGACGGCGAGATCGCCAGGCATGCCGGGCGCTCAACTTGCTTTTGGCCATTGCGGGTGCCGATCATCGACAACGTAACCATGCGAATGCTCATAGCCTGCTTCCGACCATACCGCGTCGCCGATGTGCCGGTCGTCTTTGGGCAGATCGACATGCGTGTGCACAAGCACGTCCGGATCGTGTTTCGGCCACAGCCAGATCGCGGCAATCAGGGCGGCGGCGCCCATGACGCCAAGCAGAATGAATGTGAAGGGCAATCCCATTGCCGCCCCGACGCGGCCGGCAATCGGATAGGTGATCAGCCAGCAGGCATGAGACAGTGCGAATTGAGCGGCAAACAGAGCGGGCCGATCGACGGCATCGGCGGAACGCCTGATCAATCTGCCCGTTGGCGTCTGCGCCAGTGAATAGCCGAGCCCGAGCACGAACCAGAGCGGCAGCAGCAGATAGTAGCTGCTGGCGAGAGGCCCTATCAGCACCCCGGCGACCAGTATCGCGGCGCCCGAGAGCATCGCAACCCGGTCCGGTACGTTCTCAAGCAACCGCGGCAGGGCAAGAGCTGCAATCATCGATCCACCGCCAAAGGCTGCGAGCGCCAGCGCCGTGTCGGTTTGGGAGAGGCCAAATTGCGCCTGCACCAGGACCACCGTGTTGACGATCACCATGGCGCTGGCCGCCGCGACGGCAAGATTAAGGGCCAGCAGGCCGCGCAAACGCGGCGTCGCCAGATAGATGCGGATCCCGCGCGTCGTGCGTTCATAGATGCCGCGCGGCTCCGAGGGCTGCGGGCTGGGCAGAACCACAGAGACGACCAGAGCCGCTGACGCCAGGAACCCGACAACCGTGCCGGCGAACAGGCTATGGAAGCTTATGACTGAAAGCAGCGCCGCCGCGAGGATGGGGCTGACGACGCTTTCCAGGTCGTAGGCCAGTCGCGAGAGCGACAAGGCCCGTGTGTAGTCCTTCTCTTTGGGCAGCACGTCAGGGATCGAAGCCTGGAACGTCGGGGTGAAGCCTGCTGACGCCGACTGCAGGATGAAGATGAGAAGATATATCTGCCAGACTTCGGTGACGAAGGGCAGGAACACGGCGACCCCTGCCCTGATGAGGTCGAGCGAAACCAGCATGGTACGGCGTGGCAGGCGCTCGGCGAACGCGGCAGCAACGGGTGCCACGCCGACATAGGCGATCATCTTGATGGCGAGCGCCGTGCCGAGCACCGCGCCGGCATCGGCGCCGGCAAGGTCATAGGCCAGCAGCCCGAGCGCCACGGTGGCAAGGCCAGTGCCAATCAGGGCGATGACCTGGGCCAGGAAGAGATGACGGTAGGTGCGATTGGCCAAGACCTGAAGCATATTTTTGTCTTCTTGCAGTTCGAGACGGCTCGTCGAGCCAGAGACGGAGTACGAGCCGGCACACGGATCTCAGTGATGGTGGCCTTCGGGTTCGACCATCTTGAACGGCAGCACCTGTTCGCGATCCTTGGCCTTCAGGACCAGTCTTGCCTCGAATTCATGCGGCTCGGCAGGGGCCAACGTGCTCTCAAGGCGATGATGATTGTCGGCGACAGGATCGAGGTGCAACGTCTCCGGCCCCTCTGGCCGGTCGATGATCACCGTCGCCGTCAAATCGTCGGCGTGCCGGTCGATCGTCAGACGCATCCGCTCGCCGGCAGGCGTGTCGACGATCTCCAGTGTCCCCGCAGCCAGATCGCAGTCGACCTTGAACGGCTCCGGCGCATGATGACCATGAGCGTGAGAGGGTTCCGTGCCCTTTTCGGCAGATCCGGCCGGGCTTTCCAGACGCACATTCGCTTCCGCCAACGCCGGCAAGTGGGCGAACAGTTCCTCCTTGAGGGCTTCGGTGACGCCCAGCACATCCTTAGCCGTCGCCGCGTCGGCGATACTGATGGCGACGTCGGCATGCAGGCGGTGGCCGATCCAGCGCGCCTGCACGCTTTGGACACGTTCGATACCGGGCACGTGCTCGGCGGCATGATGGATTTCATCGACGATGCCGGGCTCGACACCGTCGAGCATGCGCGTGAGGACTGCCTTCGAAGACTGCCAGACGATCGCGAAGATGGCCACCGTGATCAAGAGCCCGATGATCGGATCGGCCAGCGGAAACCCCAGCCATACGCCGATAGCACCCAGCACAACCGCCAGACTGGTAAAGCCGTCGGTGCGCGCATGGTAGCCATCCGCGATCAGCGCCGCGCTGTTGATCTCGCGGCCGACCCGGATACGGAACACTGCAACGGCTTCGTTGCCTAAGAAACCGACGATGCCGGCTATGGCGACCCAGCCGAGAAATGCGATCGGCTGCGGATTGATCAACCGGTCGATCGCCTCGTAGCCGGCAACGATGGCGCTGAACAGGATGATGAGGACAATCAGAATTCCGGCCAGATCCTCGACGCGGCCCAGCCCGTAGGTGAACGTCTTGCTCGGTTGGCGACGGGCCAGCATGAAGGCGACCCACAATGGGATGGCGGTGACCGCGTCGCCGACATTGTGGATCGTGTCGGCCAGCAGTGCCACGCTGCCGGAGAGGAACACGACCACGAGCTGAAGCGCCGCCGTGATGGCCAGAACGACGAATGACCATTTGATCGCCCAGATGCCGCGCGTAGTCGTGGCGATCGTCGGGTCGATGACGCCATGGGTGTGACCATGGCCGCCCTCGCCGTGATCATGTCCGTGGCCGCCCATGCCATGCGTCATCGGGCCGAATCCGAACCAATCGCGAACTTTGTCCATTATGGCGCTTCTCACAGGTACTTGGTGATATCTTTGAACTCGTCGATCGAGCGGCGCTGCTCGAGCGCCAGCGGTCCGACGACGTCCTCAAGGCAGTGGTTGAGGTGGTCTTGGATCAGCGTCTTCTTCGCCTGGGCGATGGCCTTCTCCACGGCATGAAGTTGCTGGGCGATGTCGAGGCACGGTCGGCCGGCCTCGATCATCTCGACGATCCCGCGCAGATGGCCGTCGGCGCGCTTCAGCCGCTTGATGATGGCAGGATGGGTTTCGTGGACGTGGGGACGCTCATTCATGCCTTGATGCTATCCCCCCAGAGAGGATATTCCAAGCCTCAAAGTGGCCTCGATTCTGGTGCACGCAACCATTCGTTAGGATTTTAGAGAATAATCGTTAAGCATGCCGAATTGGATCCATAGCGCAGCCTTTCGCCTCGTCATCGCTTTCGCGATGGCGCTCGGCATGCTGCTGTCGCCTATGGGCGGTTCGGTCTCGCACGATCCCATCGCGCTCGCTGCCGCCGAGGCCGACCGTCACGCCGAACTGGCGGGACAGATCGAAGCCCACGGGCACGTCCACGATGACGGTGCAACCGAGGAGCAGGGATCCGGCCATTCTCACGGCCACAATCCCGCCGACCACTCGCACGAGACGGCGAGCACGCTTCCGGACTTTTCGCCGACCGTCCCTGCGGCCGGGCGGACCTGGGTGATTTATCCGCCGTCCTTGTCCGATCCGGAAGCAAGTTCCCGGCTCGATCGCCCTCCGAGACCGATCCTCACCGCATGATCGCGGCCGCATGCGCGGCCACCCTCAACGACGAAGATTGGAATTCTCATGCAAGGATCCTGCTATCAGGGCCTGCCATGCTCGCCTTGCGCGCGCTGGCGACCCGCCCTACCTGTGTTGCTCGCTCTCCTGACCCTCCCATTGTTTGGGGGAGCTGCCCTCGCCCATGCCGTTGCCGAAGGCGACAAGGGCTATATCCAGGAGATCACGGGCATCAATCTGCTGCCCTTCATCTATCTCGGCGCCAAGCACATGGTGACGGGATACGACCACATCCTGTTTCTGTTCGGCGTGATCTTCTTCCTCTACCGGATGAAGCACATTGGCATCTATGTGAGCCTGTTCGCGCTCGGCCATTCCACGACCATGCTGCTTGGCGTCTATTTCAACGTTGGCATCAACAGCTACATCATCGACGCGATCATCGGCCTGTCGGTCGTCTACAAGGCGCTCGACAATATGGGCGGTTTCCAGAGGTGGCTCGGTTTCCAGCCGAACACCAAGATCGCGACCCTGATCTTCGGCTTTTTCCACGGCTTTGGCCTGTCGACGAAGATCATCGAATACAACATCTCGCCCGACGGGCTAGTGCCCAATCTTCTTGCCTTCAACGTCGGCGTTGAGATTGGCCAGCTTCTGGCGCTCGCTGCCATCCTTATTGTCATGGGCTACTGGCGCCGGACCGATAGTTTCTGGCGCCACGCATACACCGCCAACACCATCATGATGACCGCCGGGTTTGTGCTGATCGGCTATCAGCTCACCGGCTGGGTCGTCTCCTGAACCTCCAAGTAAAGATCCACAAAAAAGGAATTCTCCTATGTATAATACCGACATCCCGACCCGCGCCGAGCTGCCGACATCCATGCAGCTCCTTCGGTCTACCGTCATCGCAATTCTCGCGGCAGCTGCCATCCTTGTGACCATCGTGCTGCCGGCCGAATACGCCATCGATCCCACCGGCGTTGGGCGAGCGCTCGAGCTCACCGAGATGGGCGAGATCAAGACACAACTCGCCGAAGAGGCCGAGCAGGACCGCCTTCGCGAACTGCAGAACGGCACTCCGACCGCAGTGCCAGCCCGAGATCAGCAGTCGAGTCTTCTGGAGCGCGTCTTCGCTGAACTGGTGATTGGTTCCGCCTCTGCCCAGGAACTCCGGACGGACGAAATGTCGGTCACCCTGAAGCCCGGCGAAGGAGCTGAGATCAAGCTCGTCATGGCCAAGGGCGCACAGGCAAAATACTCTTGGACGGCCAATGGCGCGGCGGTGAACTTCGACACCCATGGTGACGGCGGCGGCGAAAACATTTCATACGAGAAGGGACGCGGGGCTGCAGAGGACGAGGGCGTACTTGAGGCAGCGTTTGACGGCAATCACGGTTGGTTCTGGCGTAACCGCACCGATGCCGACGTCACCGTGACGCTGAAGACGAACGGTGCCTACACCGACATCAAACGGATGATGTGAACGATACGTCAATCTTATCCGGCGCCGTTTGGCGCCGGAGTGGCGCGCTGTTCATTGCCACGACCTCACTGTTTGGCGCACCACCGTCCCGTGAGCATTCGTGTCGGGTGGGCGGCGGCGTGGTGAATTGGTGCGCCGCTAGGCTGTCTCAACGTGATCATGCCGCATTGGCTGTTGGCGAAATCAGCGCCGAACGTTTGCCGCGATGGAGATCCTTGGCAAACACGCAAGCCGAACTGTGCCCAGGAGATAGCTTCAAGGCCGGTGGCATCTGTTGTTTGCATTCTTCGACCACCAAGGGGCAGCGAGTCCGGAACCTGCAGCCGGATGGTGGATTCGTAGGGCTCGGCACCTCCCCGATCATGACCGGAACCCTGCGCTGCTTTTCAGCGATCGGATCCACCTCCGGTGTCGAGGCCAGCAACATCTGCGAATAGGGATGGCCAGGGTGATCGTAGAGTTCCTGCGATGGCCCGTGCTCCACGATCTTGCCGAGGTACATCACGTAGACGCGCGATGCAGCCTGCCTGACCAACGCAAGGTCGTGGGCAATGAACAGGCACGCCACCCCCAAATCTTTCTGCAGGTGCAGGAAAAGGTTCATCACCTGGGCTCGGATGGACAGATCCAGTGCGCTAACTGGTTCATCGCAGATCAGCACTCTTGGATTCACGGCAAGGGATCGGGCAATCGCAACGCGCTGGCGCTGCCCTCCGGACAGTTCCCGCGTGTGCCGATCCTTCAAAGCGTCCGCCAGTCCGACCTGATCCAGGAGCGCCTTGGTACGATGGTTGCGGTCGGATTGTGATTTCAACCCGCTGATCAGCAACGCTTCATCGATCGTCTCACCGACCGTCTGTCTGTCGTTCAGGGACGAATATGGATCCTGAAACACGTATTGAAGCGCCCTGCGGCTTTCGCGCAGTGCTGCACCGGAGAGTGTGGTGAGGTCCACTCCATCAAGCAGGACTCGTCCCGCACTTGCCTTTTCGAGACCCACAATGGTGCGGCCGAGCGTCGACTTTCCGCAACCGGACTCGCCTACCAGACCGACGATCTCGCCCGGATAGAGCTCGATCGAGACGTCGTCGACGGCATGGATGAACTTGCCTCGCTGAACGCTTTTGAAGCGCGTCTGCAGATTTTCGACTTTCAGAACAGGACCGTGCGTCATGCTGCTGCCTTCCTTTGGTTGACAACCGCGCAGGCCACGACAACAGCGCTGTCGGCCGACCGCGCAAGTGGAGGGCGGCTTGCGGTGCATGCGGGAATTGCGAGCTCGCAGCGCGGGGCAAAGGCACAGCCTTTGAATGGCGCGCCCAGCGTTGGCGGTATCCCGGGAAGACCGCGAAACTCCGAACCGATCGGGTCTTCCCGCCGCGGGATCGCGTTGATCAGCCCTCTCGTGTACGGATGGCGTGGGGTCACGAGGACCTTGTCCACGGGACCTCGTTCGGCGGCCCGAGCCGCATACATGACAACGATGTTGTCGGCCGCTCCGGCGACTACCCCCATATCGTGAGTAATCAGCACCATGGCCATGTTGAGCCGCCGCTGCAGGTCCTTGAGCAGGCGCAGGATTTGAGCCTGGACCGTCACATCGAGAGCGGTCGTAGGCTCGTCCGCGATCAGAAGTTTCGGCTCGCCGGCCAGCGCAATGGCAATTACGATGCGTTGCCTGAGACCACCCGACAGTTCGTGGGGGAATTGACGAAGTCGCGCTGCTGGATCCGAGATGCCGACCAGCTTGATGAGTTCCAACGCCCGCTCCTCCGCGGCGCGCGGGGTCATCTTGAGATGGAGTTCCGCCATCTCGGCGATCTGCCTTCCAACACGGCGGACGGGGTTCAGCGCGCTCATCGGATCCTGGAAAATGAATCCGATCGACTTGCCTCGTATCTTACGGATCTCGGATTCCGGCAAGCCGATCAATTCGCGCCCGTCGAAGCGCACCGATCCCGACAAGTTCGTCGTCACGCCGGTCGGCATTAGCCCGAGCGGCGCGAAGTTCATTACAGTCTTGCCGCTACCGCTTTCGCCGACGATGGCAAGGCATTCTCCCTGCCGGACGGTGTAGCTGACGCCATCGACGGGACGTACCGCGGCCTTGGCGGTGAGGAGATCGACCGTCAGATGGCTGACTTTCAAAAGGAGTTCGTCATGCATCGGAATTCTCCTTGGCCCAGCCGGCGATCTCAATTCTGCGCAAGGCGAGCGTCCGCCTCGAAAGCGGCTTGGGAATGCGATTAAGTGCTATGGATTCGCCGAGGATGTTGAAACCGATCACCGCAGCAGTCAGGGCTAGGCCGGGCAGGATAACCTGGCGCGGATCGGACTCGAGATACGGTAAAGCATCAACAAGCATCTGTCCCCATTCTGGCGTGGGCGGCTGAATGCCCAGACCAAGGAAGCTGAGCGTTGCGACAGCCAAAGCGGCTGTCCCGGCATCCGCCGTCGCATAGACCATCACCGCGCCGATGGTGCCGGGCAGCAAATGGCCGAAGTAAATGCGACATGGGCTGGCGCCCAGTACACGCAGGGCCTCGATATGCGGCTTGCTCATGATGCTGACGGCCACGGCCCGGCTGATACGACCGCTCATCGGCCACCATGCCAGTGACAGAGCCAGTACCATGGTCCAGTAGCCCGGCCCGACGATCCCGATCACGGCAAGGGCAGTGATCAGGCTTGGGATGGACAGGCCGACATCGACGATGCGCATCAGCAGGTCGTCTACCCAACCGCGGTGATAGCCCGCGATGGTCCCCATGGCGACACCGATCGTCATTGCAATGATGAGGACCGAGCCAACGCTGACCAATGACGTATTCGCAGCGATGATCAGGCGGCTGAGCGTGTCGCGCCCAAGATGGTCGGTGCCGAGCCAGTGTGGGGCAGTTGGTCCCTGGCCGGTCTCAAGCAAGTTCTGTGCGCTGGGATCTTGTGGGGCGAGCCATGGCGCGAAGCTGCCCAGGGCGACGAAAAGGCCGATCACGATCAAGGCCACGCGGGGCATCTTGTTCAACCGGGCAAGTGCAGGCTTGAATCTATTCATGGTCAGCTCCATTGGCGCCGGATACGGGGATCGGTCATCAGAACTGCGAGATCTACGATCAGATTCACCACGATGAAGAAGGCGAGGAAGATCAACAGGCAGGCCTGCACGACCATGAAGTCCCGGAACTTCACGCCTTGGAGAAAGTAGTCGCCCACGCCCTGCCAGGCGAACAGCGGTTCAACGATGATAGCCGTTGCGGTCATCAGGCCGACCTGGGTTCCCAGTGCATTGATGAACACAGGTATGATGTTTGGCAGCGCGTCCCGGAACAGGATGGCGGTCCGTCCCAGACCTTTGCTTTTGGCCGTCAACACGAAGGGGCTGGCCATAGCCTCTTCCAGTCCCACACGAACGACACGGCTGAGCACGGCGGCGGGCAGCACCGCGACAGTGACCCATGGCAGCACCCAACTTTCCGGACCGCCGAAGCCGAAGGATGGAAAGAGCTGAAAGGTGACGGAGAATCCATAGATCATCAGCGCACCGACGAAGAATGTCGGTGTCGATGCGCCGAGAAGAGCCAAACCGCGCGAAACGCGGTCCGGCAGTCTGTAGGGCCAGAAGGCACCCAGGAATCCGAGAGCCAGGCCGAGCAGGGTCGCAACCACGCCGCTGCCACCGATAAGGGTACCGGTGACCAACATGCGCTTTGGCAAGTCCGCACTGACTTCCTGGCCCGTTCTGTAGGAGATGCCAAAATCTCCTCGGACTGCATCGCCAAGCCAACCCGCGTAGCGCATCAGCAGCGGCTTATGCAGTCCGATCTCTTCGGCAACCTTTTCGACATAACCCGGTGTTGCGACTGCTCCTCTGAGTTCAGCGATGAGAACAGCGACATTTCCCGGAGCCGAAACAACCAGGGTAAAGCAAACCAGAGACGCCATGAACAGCAGTACGAGGGAGTGCTTCAGCCTCTTGCTGATGAAGTGGATCAAAACGCCCTCCCTCTACTCGGCCAGCACGATATTTTCGTATGGCATGTCGTATTCGGTGACCGGGCTGGTGAAGCCCTGGACCCGCTTGGAGTGCGCCCAGATGCTGGGAACGTAAACCAACGGCGCTATCGCGTCGTTGTCACGCAGCCAGTCGTAAACCTTTTGGATCGATGGCTCTATCTGATCACCAGTTGCTGCCGTCGCCGCGTTGATCAGCGGGTCCAGGTTGGCCGGATCGGTGAACAGCTTGCCTTCGACATCGTTGTTGAAGGTCGAGAGGCACAAGGCCACCACCGTGCCGAACGGATCGTAAGGAGCCCCATAGGTCAAGAAGAAGCCGAGATCGTATTTCCGTTCGAGCATGTCGGTGTGCTTGGAAGCGTGGTCGACAGAGCGGACGATCAAATCGATGCCGATTTCCTTCATCTCGGATTGTATGACTTCGGCCACGACGCGAGAGCCGGGAACGGCGTCGGGACTGACAACAATCTCAAGCGTCAGTGGCGTGCCGTCCTTGGAACGCACGGGCCCACCCGTCCAACCCGCCTTCTCCAGGAGCGCTGATGCGGCCGCAACGTCGCGAACTGGGGCATCATGCTGGGTGCCAGCAAATGGCAATGCATCGGAGAACAGGTTGCCCGCCGGTCGGGCAAAGCCTTGGTAGAGCGCCTGAGAAATCGCCGCGCGATCGATCCCTATGCTGATGGCCTTGCGCACTTGGGGATCCTTAAGCGCTTCGGTGCGATCGGGATTGAAAGCCATCACCAGTGTGACGTTGCCGGGATCGATGACCACGTTGAGCCCTGCGGCCTCGAGTTGCTTTGCCTCAACGGGGGTCAGCGGCGCGATCCAAAACCCGCCGACGAGATCGATCTCGCCAGCGCGCAGGGCTGCAACCCGCGCGCGCGGATCAGGGATGACCTTGGCTTCGAGACGTTGATAAGTCGGCTTGTCGCCCCAGTAGCCGTCGTAGCGCTCGAAAACACTTTGTGTATCGTCAGCGCTAATTTGACGCCAAGGCCCGGTGCCGACGGGTTCGACAAATTTGCCATTCGCATCGACCGATTTGGGGCTAAGGAACCTCGGCGGCCGCGTGTATGAAAGCTCCTGCATGAGCGCCAGCGGCGGCTCCTTGAAATGAAGGGCCACTTGGTGGTCATCGACCACCTCCAGTGATTGAAAATACTTGGAGCAGTTCATCCAGCTGAACTGATCGAGTCCCAGCCAGCGCTCAAGATTCCACTTGCAGCTGGCTGCATCGAACGCTGTGCCGTCCTGGAAAGTGACCCCCTTGCGCAATGTAAGGTGCAGTGTCTTGCCGCCGTCTTCGATCTTCCAGTCGGTCGCAAGGCAAGGCTCGATCTGGCCGCCCTTGCCGTACCGCACCAGCGGATCGAACATCAGGTCCTGAATGGCCCAGATCGCGTAGTGGCTCTGCGGATCGAGATTGCCCGCAGGCTTGGCGATAGCCACTCGCAATGTGCCCGCCGCCCCTTCGGCAAAGGCAAACTTGGTGAAGGTAGCATCGGTTATGGCGAGCCCTAACGCGCCTGACCCGATCTGCAGAAATGTACGCCTGTTGAATGACATTGGTTGCTCCTCTCGTTGCTTATTGTTCCCTGGGGCCTAGGTTGCCTCGAAAGGCACGGGGCCTTTTTTGTATAGACATATTACATTATCGTATACAATCTAATTTAGACATCGTATCCCTTTGATATAAGATTTTGTGCTCACTGGCGCAGGTTAGGTCTGCACCGCAACCCCGCCTCGCGCGACGATCTTGCCGCGCTTGACGACCAACGCGCGCGGCCGGTGGGACACGACCGCATCGGCGAGTGTCTCGCCTTCCACCAAAACCATGTCCCCCCAGCAGCCGGGCATGAGTCCGTACCTTTCCAGCGCAAGAACTCCAGCACCGCCGCGCGTGCAGACGTCGAGGGCCCATTCGAGTTCATCGTCGCGGCGAAAATTGTTGCGCAAGCCGACAAACATCGCGCGTTCCAGCATGTCACCACTGCCGTAAGGTCCCCAGATGTCACGGATGCCGTCATTTCCGGCGCCGACGACCACTCCAGCAGAGCGCAATTTGGCGACCGGAGGCGACGGCTGCGATGCCGGCCCGGTGGTAAGAATATGGATCGAAAGCTTCGCCAACTCGTCGACTAGTCGGCCGACATAGTCGGCATCGTGCATGCCGAGACAGAAGGCATGGCTGACTGCCACCCTTCCCTGCATGCCGAGTGCGCGGGTGCGTTCGATGATGAGCTCGAGCGAAAAGGCGCCAAGCTCTCCCGCTTCGTGCAAATGGATATCTATGGGCCGGCCAAAGCGTTGAGCGAGGTCGAAAATTGCATCGAGGTGCCCTTTGGGATCGCGATCAACCCCAGCAGGGTCCAGCCCGCCGACCACCTCGGCGCCCATTTCCAACGCCCGTCGCATAAGTTCGACAGTGCCAGGCCGGATCATCATACCGCTTTGAGGAAAGGCGACGATCTCAATATCGACGAGGTCTCGTAGCTCGTCACGAGTGCGCATGACGCCCTCTACACCGGCAAGGCCGTGCACGGTGTCGATATCGACGTGGCTACGAATATGGGTGGTGCCTTGCGCCACTGAGGCAAGCGCCTGTCGACGCGACTGGCGGACCGGATCGATACCCAAGCGGATCTTGGCTTCACGCTCGGTGTCGATCTTGTCTATCAAGCGAGGGCCGACTTCATTGCGATACCACGCCATTCCGATCATCGATTTATCGAGGTGGGTGTGCGCTTCGACCAAGCCCGGAACGACGATGCGACCTCCGCCGTCCTCCACCAGCCCTCCCAAAGGTGAAAGCTCCGGCTCGACGCGGGTAATGCGGCCATTTTCAATAAGAATATCGACATTGGCGCCAGCCATCGGGCGCACATTTCTAATCAACAAATTGGTTGTCATGCGGGGCGCTCCTCCCAGAGGCAGCCTATCGTCTGCGGCACGGCGACGACCGCCTGCAGTTCCGTGTACGCAACTACCGCATAATTGTATACCTATTTCAAGATAAATCGTATCCCATATTGACAAAAATATGTCTTGATCGATAAGTTGCGGGAGCTTAGGGGGATGCGATGACCAAATCGAGTCGAGCCGAAAACGTCTACTTGTCGCTGCGTCGCGCCATCATTGAGCAGGCGCTTCGCCCCGGTATGAAATTGCCCGAAGACGCGATCGGCGAGCAGTTCGGCGTTAGCCGGACCAGCGTACGAAACGCGCTTGTCCGACTGAGTGCCGAAGGCCTGGTGGAGGTCAGGAATAATCGCGGAGCCTGCGTCGCCGAACCGACGCTCGAGGAAGCGTTAGATATATTTTCCCTACGACGCTGCCTGGAGCGCGAGGTAGTGGACCGGCTTTCGCGAAAGATCACACCCGCTCAATTTGCGGCACTTGAGGCCCACGTCAAACTTGAAGGGGACGCAGTAAACACGAGCGGACCATTATCGATACGGCTGGCGGGCGAATTCCACATTCTGCTGGCCGAACTCACGGGATCGAAGCCGCTGACCCGTTATGTCAGCGAGATTGTATCGCGCTGTTCGCTGATCCTAGCCTTGTACAGCCGTCCGCACTCCGATCAGTGCGGCGTCGACGAACACGTCGAAATCATTCAGGCGCTGCGCCAACACAATCCCGAGCGCGCCATGCATGCGATGGAACACCATCTCGAGGCACTCGAGGCTCGGGCGCAAATCAGCGATCAAACTGAGCCCGACGTTCGCTCCATCCTGAGCACATACGCTCAGGCAGGGTAACCAACTCTCAAGCAGCTTGGCAAAATTCAGGAGGATATAATGCTCAACCCCCAGCCCGAGCCGGTGGGGCAGCGGAGCCACGTGAGCATCGACTTCGCCCGCATCTCGGCACGCGAACGCTACAAGCTGCTGATCGGGGCAGTGGTGCCTCGGCCAATCGCTCTGGTGACCACACGACACCCCGACGGGACTGTCAATGCTGCGCCCTACAGCTTCTTCAATTGCCTCTCGGCCGATCCTCCAATCCTAGCCCTGGGTGTGGAGAACCATAATGACATGTCCTTCAAGGATACGACGCTCAACATCCGACTGACTGAGGAATTCACAGTCAACATCGTGGACCATGCGCTGGTTGACGCCATGAACGTCTGTGCCGTCCCATTTCCTTCCCACATTGACGAACTGGCCGAGGCCGGGCTGACGCCTGCGCCCGGTGAGACGGTCCAATGCCCCTACGTTTTCGAAGCGCCTATAGCCTTCGAATGCCGCCGACATTTGACGCTTGGCCTGGGTAAGTCGCGCGAGATTGTCCTTGGTCAAGTTATGCGGATGCACATTCGTGAGGATCTTGTTGACCAAGAGCGTTTCTATATCGATCAACTCGCGCTAGACGCCGTCGGCAGAATGGGTGGACACGGTTATTCGACCACCCGCCACCAGTTTGACCTGCCAACGATGTCGCATGAGCAATGGTTGGCAATGAGGCCTATGCCACCCAACACCGATGGATAGGGCCCTGATCGCGCAACGCGCTCGTCGCTTCAATCATCCTTCCTGATCGGGCAGAGACGCTGCTTGCGGCCAAGGACTCTGCCGATGCCGGGCTGGCAGAATTTTCACTGCAGCTGGGCTACAGCGCACTGGAAGCTGTTAAAACCCCTTGCGGCAAAGGGTTTCAAGATCCGCCTTTGTCATTTCCTCGATGCCGAGCGCAGGAAGAATATCATTATCTCCCTTGAGATCCCGGCCATAAGCCGCCGACAAGATGGAAATTCCGGATTCATGGAGTATGGCCGGATTTCCGCTGATTTTCCCAAGGACTGCCGTCGGCAACAAGCCGAACGGAACGTCCTCAAGAATATAGCGACTTTCGATAGTTGTCGGGCCAAACCCGCCCCGACCTTGACGATCCATCTCCTGGTTCATGTCCGAAACAGTGCTCATGGGCACATGAAACGACAATGAAAAATGTTCCTGGACGGTACGAACCGCGATACCGAAATGGGCAGCTATGGCCAACCGTTCGGCATCCAGAGCCTCGATAAAGCGGCCAACGGCAGGAGTGACATTTCCCCCCTGGCTCCACTGCTCGGCCTTCTCCATGCGTGTGAGATTGAGAAGGGCAATTCCCAGATGGTTCTGCGGATTGAGGTTGCTGAGCGCAATCGCCAGCAGACCATCCCGCTTGACGAAACGATCGCCGAACAAGGCCGTGCAAAGCTCGTACCCTTGGTCGAGCGCATCGAAAGGCAGCGTCGCGACATCAAGCTTCTGGCGAATGGAAGTGACATTGACTTCGGTTGATCCGAGCTGGCGACCAGTCAGAAGTGTTGTGCCCCAAACGACGATCGGCAACCTGACTTTGCGTTCGGCCAACCGCTTGGAGAGATACAGCGCCCCGAACGAACTGTGCGAACTGATGACGACCGGAATACCATCTGCCAGATGAGGGACGGCGGCGTCCATCACGATCTTGTGGCCGTAAGCGGGAAGCGCGATCACCACCACGTCCGCGTGCTCGATAGCATCTCTACAATCCTTGGCAATGCGCACCGGCACCGTCGCCTCGATATCCCCCGTCGCCTTCAAAAATTCGCCAGTAGCCAACGTTCTGGTGCGGTGTCCCGACGGTGACCAAAGTGTTGGCGAGTGTCCCGATTGTGCCAAATACGCCGCAAGGCCATAGGCAATTGCTCCGGCGCCCAGAATACTCACGCGCATAACATTCCTCCTGTTGCAGGCTTTATGGTTCGAGAATCCTTGCCGTCCCCGCCTACAAGTTTTTTCATCACGAGGTTCCGAATTGGAGTCACGTCGGTTGCCCCCAGCCGTGTCGATCAAGGGCTCCGGCCCTGAGCCGGAAAGCGCCACTGTGAACATTAGTTTCCGCTTGACATATATCAAAAATGAATGAGACGATGTCAATCATACGGATTTCACATGTAGGGAGAATATGGAAACTCGGGACCTACAGACCTTCCTTGCGGTTGCTGCCAGCGGCAGCATTACCAAGGCGGCTGACATGCTCGGGCGTTCCCAACCTGCGGTGACACGCACCATTCAGGATCTTGAGGCAGAACTTGGCTTCGAATTGCTGCACCGGGTCGGTCGACGGGTGCAGCTATCTGAAGAGGGTGTCGCATTTGAAGAAGAAGCGCGGCGACTGCTGATGTCCTTCACCGAACTCGCGGCGCGGGCCAAGATGATCGCCGCCGGCCGGGGTCGGATCCTGCAGATTGTCACAACCTCTGCGATCGGCACTGGCCTAATCCCGACGGCCATGGCCGAGCTCAAGGGTGTCGAGCTTCCGCACGAGACACATCTCGGACAGTTTCTTCCCTCCATCGTCGCCCAGGAAGTGCGCAGCGGTCGTGCCGAGATCGGCTTTTCAAGCCTGCCGCTCGATACGCCCGGTCTGGATGTCCTACGGCTCTATTCGGCGCCCGATGTTGCTGCCGTGCGGGAGGACGATGCGCTGGCTGAACTTGATGTCATACCGCTTTCGGCTTTTGCGGGTCGTCGCGTGGCTACGTTGCTCAATCCGCTGCGGTTTCAGTTGCATGTCGCCAAGGCACTCGCTGCCCGGGGCATCGACACCGGCCCGGTGATCCGGACCAATACTGCCTACGGCGCGTTGCAGATCGTGCGCCATACTGGTGTCGCGGCCGTCATCGATCCCCTCACGGCCTATGGCGTCGCCCTGCCTGGGGTCGTCATTCGCCCGATCGATGTAACCGTTCTCTTTTATTGGGGCGTTGTGGCTGCCTCAAAACGTCCCCTTCGCCCAGTCGCGCAGGCGCTGATGGATGCGGTCGAAGCGGTGGCTGAACGATCGATCGTTGGTTTCAAGAAGCTCGATCCGGCCTTGGCCAGCCAATTGGTGAACGATCCCGCGTCGGGCACAAATAACGGAACTGGAATATGAAGCATACTCCCACCCCGGCAGCATCGACAGGCCTTGCCGCGTTGGAAGCCCAGCTCGCGCAGGATCTCGACTTGCTTGAGCTGCCTGCCAAGCCTTGGGTCCCCACACGCATGCATGAGGGCGCCCCGGTCCGTGATGTCGTTGTCATTGGCGCTGGCATGTGCGGACTTGCAGCCATTGCAAAGCTGGTGCTTACCGGGATTACCAACGTCGTCGCCTACGATGCGGCTCCGGCCGGGCTCGAAGGACCATGGGTAACGTTTGCCCGCATGCAAACGCTCCGGTCGCCGAAGACGCTCAACGGTCCGTCGCTCGGCCTGCCACAATTGACGTTCCGCGCCTGGTTCACGGCGCAATGGGGCGTCGAGGCCTGGCTGTCGCTGGACAAGATCCCCAAGGGCCAGTGGATGGACTACCTGGTCTGGTACCGCAGGGTTCTTGGTCTGCCAGTGCGAAACAGCGCGCGCATGACCGGACTGGCACCCGTTGGAGATCTGATTGCGATCGACATCGAGGGCGCGGAAACCGGCCGGGTTCTAACCCGTCGTCTCGTTCTGGCCACCGGTCGGTCCGGTTTGGGCGGTTTTGCCGTGCCCGATTTCCTCAACGGCATCGATCGCGCCTATTGGGCGCATTCTGCCGACGACATCGATTTCGATGCGCTGAAAGGCAAGCGTGTGGCAGTTATCGGCGCCGGTGCCTCTTCCATGGACAATGCTGCGACCGCACTCGAGGCGGGCGCCGGCTCTGTCGACATGTTGATCCGGCGCAAGGAGATGCCGCGCATCAACAAGCTGACCGGCATCGGCAGCCCGGGTGTTGTACTCGGCATGCATGAATTGCCCGATGCCTGGAAGTGGAAGTTCTTCGACTACACCGCCTCCACCCAGACGCCGCCGCCGCGTTCATCGACGCTTCGCGTGTCTCGGCATTCGAATGCTCGGTTCTTTCTCGACTGCGGCATCGTCGCGGTCAAGGAAGATGCGGGAAGCCTCCTGGTCGAAACCACACAAGGTCCGATGCGCTACGATTTCCTGATCGCGGCAACCGGCTTCTCAAATGACTTCGACGGCCGCCCGGAATTTGCAGCCCTCGCGCCACATATCCGCACCTGGTCGGATGGCCGATATACGCCGGATATGGGGCTGCCGCGTGCAGGCATGTCGGACGCGCCGGATCTTGGTCCCGCCTTCGAATTTCGCGAACGCGTTCCCGGCTCCTGCCCGATGCTGTCGCATATCCACTGCTTCAACGACGCCGCCATGCTGACGCACGGCAAGGTCTCCGGCGATATCCCAGCCGTCAGCGCCGGTGCCGACCGTATGGTCCGCGGCATTGCCGCATCGCTGTTTGCCGAAGATGTCGAAACCCACTTCGACAATCTGATTGCTTACGACACGCCCGAACTTCTGGGCGACGAATGGGTCGATTCCACACCCTTGCTACAGAAGGAGGCCGCGTTGTGATCGACGCAATGGACAAGGCCGCCGGTATTTCCCCGGACGACGCCCTTTTCGCCGCACGGCGATTTCGGCCGGAATTCGTGCGAGGGGCAGAAGAATGCCGCCTGTCCGTTCTGCAGCCAGCAAACGACCAAGGGCTTGCGCCCAATTTGAGGGTTGCTCTGGCCCGTCGCATGGCCGCTCTGAATGCCGATCCGGTCCTGATGGCCGAATATGATGTGCAGCTGGCTCAGCTCGATCCGACTGAGCAGCTTCTGGCCTTAGCCCAGGGGGAAACGGATTTGGAAGAGCCATTGGCGACCATCGCACGTCATGTGGACCTGATTACGCTGACACCGAAAAAGGCGGAAGCGGGCCACATCGCCCTGCTCGCCCAAGCTGGATTGAACAATCCTCAGATCGTCGCCCTTTCCGAGCTCATCGCCTTCGTCAATTTCCAGACGCGGGTGGCAACCGGCCTGCGATTGTTGAGGACGGCATGATTTCCGCGGTGCGCCTGAAGCCCTTGAATTGGCATCCGTACATAGCGCCGGTCGAGCTATCCGAGGCCACGCCGGAACAGCTTGAAGCGATGAAGGTCACGCCATCAGCCAAGAAAGTTTCGGAATATGTGCGCACCCTTGCGCATGACCCTGAGAGCTACCTTGCCCGCACGGTTCTGTTCAACGCAATCATGTATGTCGAAGGCGGGCTTGCCCGCCCTGACCGCGAGCTTGGTGCATTAGGTGCGTCCACCGTCAATGGCTGCAAATTCTGCGCCGTTGTTCACGCTCGCAGGCATGCAGAGCTGACCAAGAACGACGAAGTGGTCACCGCGCTCTATCTCGATAAACCTGAAGCGCTCGGCCCACGCGATGCGGCAATCTACAGTTTTGCCCGCCGCCTGTCGGCGGCCCCGTCGGAAGCGACGGCAGACGATATCGCCGCGCTTCGATCAGTCGGCATGGACGACCGCGAGATTATCGACCTGATCCACGCCATATCGATCTTCGGCTGGGCGAACCGGCTGATGCACGTTCTCGGCCATGCGGAAAGCGGGTGATGATGTCGCATGCGGTCGAAGCAGTCCGTCTCACACTTTCCGAAGGGCCAACCAGCAATGCTTGAACTCAAAGATGTAAAGCTGTCTTACGGAAGCACGCAGGTTCTGAACGGCGTCAATCTCTCGGTAAAGCGGGGTGACGTGGTTTCGATCATCGGCCCCAGCGGCACCGGCAAGACCACGTTGCTGAAATGCATCAACTACCTGGCCAAGCCGTCGTCAGGAACCATCGCGTTCGATCAGATCCGGATGGATTACCAGCGTGCCGACAAAACAGCTGTCCAGGCGATCCGGTTGCGAACGGCGATGGTCTTTCAACAATTCAACGTCTTCAAGAACATGACGGTCCTGCAGAACGTGATGGATCCACTGGTCGTCGTGCAGCGCAAGTCCGCGGACGAGGCGCGGGAGATCGCCTTGCGGGAGCTCGAGCGGGTCGGCCTCACCCCGAAGCGAGACAGCTATCCCTCCCAACTGTCGGGCGGCCAGCTCCAGCGCACCGGCATTGCGCGCGCCCTGGCGGTTCGTCCCGACGTGATACTCTTCGATGAGCCTACGTCATCGCTGGATCCAGAACTCGTCGGTGAAGTCCTGAAGGTGATCAAGGACGTCACCTCGTCAGGGATCACTTCGCTGCTTGTGACCCACGAGATGCAATTCGCAAGGAACATCTCCAACCGGATCGTCTTCATGGACCGTGGCGTGGTCGCCGCCGATGGCAGCCCGGCTGATATCTTCGACGCACCGTCCAGCCCACGACTTGCTCAATTTCTGCAGTCAGAACTCGCTTTTCAATAATCCAACAAGAGGGGAACCTAAGAAATGTCTGCAATCACATCCAGTTTTTCTCGCCGCTATGCCCTGGCCATCGCTGGCGGCATCGCAATTGCCCTTGCAACAGCCGGGATCAGCCATGGCCAGACCGTTCGGACGATCAAGATCGCCACGTCTGCCGAATCCAAGCCGCTGGCATGGGGCGCGATCGGCGTCGAGCCGCAAGGCTATGAGCCCGATCTTCTGAAGGCGATCAACGCAAAGCTGCCGCAGTACAAGTTCGAAATGGAAGGTGTCTCCGACATTGCCCAGGAAACCGGCCTCGCCACGGGCAAGTACGACATCGCGGTCGGTGGCTACTACAAGTCGCCCGAGCGCTCCAAGCAGTTCCTCATTCCGGAAAATCCCATGGGCGCCAGCCTGATGAAGATCTACAGCAAGAAAGACAGCGGCATTAAGGAAATGAAAGACCTGGTCGGCAAGAGGATCGTTCCGACCACGGCCGGCGGTGGAACCTACAAGTTCATCATGAATTGGCAGAAAGAAAACCCGCAATACAAGCTCGAAGTCACGGCATCGAGTGCCGGTATCCCCTACCCGAACCGGCTGGACGAAGTTCAGAACGGCAAGTTCGACGCTCTCGTCCTGCCGTCGAATCTCGGTGAGCAGACCGTCATCGAGCAAAAGAAACTCGATATCGTGGCGTCCGAACCAGTGTTCAGCAACAACACCTACATGCTGATCCACAGATCTGACGAGAACAAGGTTCTGGCCGACGATGTGAACAAGGTTCTCAAGGAATTGAAAGACGACGGCACGATCGAAAAGCTCTCGCAGAAGTGGTTCGGCGAGGGCATCGTCCAGTACATGAAATAGCACAGCCGTCGACCGTCATATTCGCTAGTCAGCGGCAAGGCTGAATTGCAAGAAGGAGCGTTTCAAGTGGATGTTTCTGCTATGATCCCCGAGTTGCTCTCGGCACTGCCGCTGACGCTCGCCATCACGTTCACCGCCCTCATTTCCGGGTTCTGCCTGGCACTCATCGCGACAACCCTCCGGGTCCGCAGGGTGCCAGTCATAAGTCACCTGGTGGACCTCTACGTATCTTATGCCCGGAGTGTTCCTGTCGTCCTGCAGTTGTTCGTCGCGTTTTATGGGCTTCCGTTGTTGGTGATCCTGTTCGGCGCCAGAGATTTTATTTCAGCGACTATCGCTGCCATGGTGGGGTTGAGCCTCTACCACGGCGGCTATTTGTCGGAAGTCATGCGGCCCGCATACTTGGCCGTCGATCGCGGCCAGCATGATGCGGCCGATAGCCTTGGATACACGTTCCGACAGAAAATTACTCGCGTCGTCGGCCCGCAAGCGGTGCACTTCGCATTGCCGGGCTACGGGAACTCCATCATCTACCTGATCCATAACGTTGCGCTGGTCATGTACATCGGCGCGGCCGACGTCATGGCGACTGCTCATTTGATCATGGAGCGCGACTACAACCAGTTCCAGTTCGAAACCTACCTCGTCCTGGCGGTGATCTATTCGCTGATGTGCCTGGTCGCATGGCTCATCGTGCGCTTCTTCGAGCTTCGATCAC
The DNA here is from genome assembly GCF_040323735.1 of Mesorhizobium sp. M0029. Classification (NCBI taxonomy): domain Bacteria; kingdom Pseudomonadati; phylum Pseudomonadota; class Alphaproteobacteria; order Hyphomicrobiales; family Phyllobacteriaceae; genus Mesorhizobium; species Mesorhizobium sp. M0029. The sequence continues at coordinate 48,025 of NZ_JAMYVF010000013.1, read as the reverse complement.
CGATGCAAGCGCCAGAGGCGACGACAACAACTCCGATCAAGAACGAGCTCCTCGCGAGCGTCTGACGTAAGGGTATTCAACCATGTTTGATACCGATATTTTACTCCAGGACACGCAGGAAATTCTGAGTGCCGTACCCGTGACGATTGGAATGGCGCTCATGATTTTCGTCCTGTCGACGATAGTCGGCAGCATATTCGCGCTTATCGAATACAGACGGGTGCCGGCGCTGCGAGAACTCGTCATGACTTACAAGATCGTCTTCAAGGGCGTTCCGATGGTAATCGTGATTTTCCTCGCCTATTTCGGTCTGCCGCCCGCATTCCAGTTCCTGTTCTCATTGCTGGGGATCAACTTCAACGCCCACGAAACCCCCAATTGGGTCATCCTTGTAGTTGCGATTACCGGCTGTGTCGCCGCATTCCAATCGGAGATTATCAAGGGAGCCCTGAATGCATTCGACACCGGTCAGTCGGACGCAGCCCATTCGCTGGGCTATACGGGCGGCCAACTGTTCCAACGTATCCTGTTTCCCCAGGTGGCCCTCACGGCAATTCCTGACCTGACAACTTCGATGATGGTCATCATGAAGGCCCTTTCTCTCGGATTCGCCATCGAGGTTGTCGATATTTTCGCCCAGTCCCAGTTGACCGCCGCGCTGAACTACTACTACCTCGAAGCCTTCGTGATTGCCGTCGTGATCTATATGGTGATTGCCTATATCGTCACACAGATTGCCGACAGGCTGGAGCAGGCGCTGAGGGTGCGGACGTGAGGCGGATGTGGGATAGAATCGTCAAGCTTCGGATATCGAGCCGCACCCGGGAGGCAATTCTTTCGGGGATGAAAAGCTTGAGGAGAAACCCAAGTAGCCGATGTATGTACCGGTGAGTTTCACGCTTTGGTTGATAAGCATCGTTGTCGCTGCCGACCGGCTTCATGCCGACCGAAGCACCGATCGCGCGGACGCAACGTTGCGCTTGTGACGACCAGACCGTTGGCGTCATCGAAGCGGTTGCCAAGATTTCGAAGAACCGCGTGGCGGATTCCGCAGCCGTCGCACGACTCCATCTACCACGGACAATATCGTGGTTGCGCTGGAGGACAGATGCAAACTCGCCTACCCGGCATCGTTATCGACGTGTATCGCCTTCAGCCCTCAGAAGGCTTGTCGCCGCATGACGCGCATCCGCCTCAAGGTCGATCTTGCTGCGTAAACTCAGGTCGAATCGTACCGTAACCGTCAAAACACGGGCATACAGAACATCGTCGAGCGTGCCGCGCATTTCATGCAGACAGGTCAGAGACGACTTCCCAACCTTTTCGACAACCGAGCGAATGGTGACCAAGGTTCCAACCGCGGTTTCGTGCGCATAGTCGATCTCCATCCTGACGTCCGCCCAGCCGAGAGTCGGCGTTAGATTGGGAGCGGCAATCCTGCCCAGCAGCTGGAAGCTGGCATCATCGAACATGGCGACGTAGTGACGAACGTTGAGATGGCCCATCGCGTCGCACATCCAAGGGTGCACGACGCCGACATAGGTTTCAATGCCGGGCGCGGTCAAAACCCGACCTCGTTGCCACCCTTGAGATCCAGCAGCTGCCGCGCCTCTTCGGGCGTCGCTATTTCAAGCGACAGTTCGCCAAGGATGCGCTTGATCTTGGCGACCTGCTCGGCATTGCTCTTGGCAAGCGCGCCCTTGCCGATATAGAGACTGTCTTCCAGCCCGACACGCACATTGCCACCCATGATCGCACCCATCGTGCAGAGGTTCATCTGGTGCTTGCCGGCGGCAAGGATCGACCAGAGATAGTCGTCTCCGAACAGCCTGTCCGCCGTCCTGCGCATGTGCATCATGTCTTCGGCGTCGGCGCCGATTCCGCCCAGAAGTCCGAAGATCGTCTGGACGAAAAGCGGCGGCTTCAGCAGCTTGCGGTCGAGAAAGTGCGCCAGCGTGTAGAGGTGACTGACGTCATAGCACTCGAACTCGAACTTGGTGCCGTAGGCCTGGCCAACCTCGAGGATGATGCGCTCGATCTGCTCGAACGTGTTGGAGACGATGCCCTTCTTCGTGTCTTCCAGGTAGCCCTTCTCCCAGTCGTACTTCCAGTCGGTGTATTTCGGCGCGATGTGGTGCAAGGCGAAATTCATCGACCCCATGTTGAGCGAGCAGAGTTCGGGTTTGGCGGCATGGGCGGCTTCGAGACGTTCGTCGAGCGTCATCTTGAGGCCGCCGCCGGTAGAGATGTTCATCACCGCGTTGGTTTGCTGCTTAATGCGCGGCAGGAAGTCCATGAAGAGCTTAGGATCGGGGGTCGGTTTGCCCGTCTCGGGGTCGCGGGCATGCAGATGGATCACCGACGCGCCGGCTTCGGCTGCGCCGACGGCGGCATCGACGATCTCTGACGGCGTTATCGGCAGATAGGGGCTCATCGTCGGCGTGTGGATCGAGCCGGTGACCGCACAGGTGATGACGACTTTCGGCGATTTCTTCATGGTTGGAGTCTCCCTTGTCTGCCTTTTGTTGTTATCTATCGAGCGCGAGGCAATCCTCACGACCACAGCCCAGCCGGATCGCCGTACCTGGATCGAGCTTCGGCTGAGACGACGAAGTAGCAAGCTTGACGATGAATTTCTGGCCGCTCGCGGTCGCGGCGACGAGCCGGACATGATCGCCGACGTAGATTGATTGAACGACCGTCGCCGGAATCTCGTTGAGCGCCGTGACGCCGTCCTGCAGAACGGACAGGCGCTCGGGCCTTATCGACAGCGTCACCCTGACACCCGCAGAAAGCGCAGCACCGCAGGACATGGCGTTCAACACAACGTCGCCGTCGTCGAGGCGGACGGATACGCCGCCATCCTCGCTCCCGGCCAGCACGGCACCCAACATGCGGTTGCTCTCGCCGATGAAACTTGCGACAAAGCTCGCCGCGGGACGCTCGTACAGTTCGCGCGGCGTCGACAGTTGCTCGATGCGGCCGGCGCTGAACACTGCGATCCGGTCCGACATGGTCAGCGCTTCAGTCTGGTCGTGCGTGACGTAGACGAAGGTCACGCCCAGCCGGGCGTGAATATCCTTGATCTCGAACTGCATCTGCTCGCGCAGCTGCTTGTCGAGGGCGCCAAGCGGTTCGTCCATCAAGACAAGATTTGGTTCGAAAATCAGGGCCCGGGCAACCGCCACGCGTTGTTGCTGCCCGCCCGAAAGCTGCGCTGGCCGCCGATTGCCGAATTCGGGCAACTGGACCATGTCGAGAACGTTCCCGACACGTCGCCTGACCTCCTCGCGGCCAAGTTTGCGGACCTCGAGCGGGAAAGCCAGATTTTCGGCGACCGTCATGTGCGGGAAAAGCGCGTAGTTCTGGAACACCATGCCGATGCCGCGACGATTGGCGGGAACGTTGTCGATGCGCTGACCGTCAATGAGAATTTCGCCCTCAGTCGTATCTTCGAATCCTGCCAGCATCATCAACGCCGTCGTCTTGCCGGATCCGGAAGGGCCTAGCAGCGTCAGGAATTCGCCGCGCATGATTTCCAGGTCGAGCTGGCGCACCGCCTGGACCGCATGCCCGTAGCGCTTGCTGACGCCGCGAAACTCGACGTGAACCGGCCCACGCGGAGATCCGCCCATCACCGCGGCTGCGCCTTCGGATCACGGCGTACCGAGGCCGGGCGCTTGCGAGCAGGCTGCGCCTCAGCCGCCGCCGCGGCGCGAAGAATGATGTCGGCGGCCTCGCGCAGATCGGCCACCAGGGCCTTGCGCGCAGCCGCGCCATCGGCGCGACGCAGCGCGGCGAGCATTTCGTCGTGATGGTCCAGGCCCAGGCCGTAGGTCACGTCCGAGCGGACGATGTTCAAAAACGGTCCTGCCTGCAGCCACAATTTCTCGATGATCTGCTGGATGAGAGGTGATCGCGCGGCATGGTACATCGTGAAATGGAAGCGCCTGTTCAGGCCGAGATAGTTAGCCATGACGTTGCTCTCGACGCACTCGCGCATCAGCCTGTTCAGCTTCGCCAATTCATCGAGTTCTTCGGGCGTGATGGTCGTCGCAGCCCATTCGGCCGCCGTCCCTTCGACGCTGCAGCGCACACGCACGAGATCCGAAATACGCGCCACCGTGGCCTCGGGGACGATGACGCCCCGGTTTGGGTGGTCGAACATCGCCTCGTCGCTGACGAGTTGCCGCAAGGCCTCGCGCACCGGCATGGCGCTGGTCCGGTACTGTTCGGCAAGCTGTCGCACGACCAGTCTTTGGCCGGGCAGGAAGTCACCGTTCATCAGTGCTTCCTTCAAGCCCGTATGGACACGAACATGAGCTGTCTTTTGCGCGGCCGAGCCAGCGGTGGCATCCTTGCGATCGAGCATCAGTTTGTCCGGCGGGGCAGTATTTTGAGGTTGCTCGACAGGAAATCGTCGAATGCGGCGGCGAAGCCGTCGAGTTCGGCGTCGCCAAATGGCAGTGACAACGCCAGCATGCCGCGCGGCGTCACGTAGTACCCTCGCAACAGCATCTCGATATGCCACAGCGCAATCACCGATGGATCGGCATCGTCGAGCCGCGCCGGCGTGTCCACCGGCCCCCTGACGAAATGCAGGTTCATCAACGACCCGCGCCCTATGACGATCCCCTCGACGCCATGTCGTTCAAGGGAGACGTTCATCGCTTCACGCAAGCGATCGCCGCGCGCATTGATGGCGCGGCTCGCCTCTTGTGTCAGCACCTGCGTCAGACCGGTGAAACCAGCAGCCATGCTGAGAATATTGTTGTTGAACGTCCCACCATGCGAGAACGCACCAGCCAAAGCCGGATCGAAGCGGTCGACGAGGTCGGCGCGTCCACCGAATGCGCCAAAACTCGCACCGCCGCCGATGTACTTTCCGAGCGTCACGAAATCGGGAAAAATTTCATGAGCGCCGTGGAGCGCTCGATAATCGAGGCGCGAGGTCATGACCTCGTCGAAGATCAGCAGCGCGCCTGTCTCCTTCGTCGCTGTGCGCAGCGCCTGCAGGAACTCGCGGGTGGCCGGGATGCAGCCGCCGCCGCCCATCATCGGCTCGACGATGACGGCGGCAAGCTCGCCGCCCTGTTCCTTGATGAGCGCCACGGCGCCTGCACTATCGTTGTAGTCGGCGAAGACAAAGGGGAAAGGCAAATTGAGCGGTGAGCCGCCATGCGCAAAAGTCAGTACGCCGCCGTGATAGCCTTCCCGGAAGGCGAGTATCTTCGAACGCTTCGTGATGGCGCGAGCGGCGGAAATCGCCATGATGTTCGCCTCGGTGCCCGAGTTGCAGAAGCGCACGCGCTCGATGGCTGGAAAACGTTCGACCACCGCCGCTGCCAGGCGCGCCTCGTAGCGGTTGGGTGCACCCAGCATGATGCCGCCCTGTATGACGTCCACAAGGGCCGCCGAAATCGCCTTGTCGGAATGGCCGTAGAAGCCGGCGCTGTATTCCGAGACCAGATCGACATAGGTATGGCCGTCGAGATCGGTGACCCTGCAGCCCTGGCCGGAGACGAACGAAACAGGGAATGGCGGGTACCAAAGTACAGCCCTCGTATTGCCGCCCGGCAACGATGCCGCGGCCTCGTTCTGACGCGCCAGGCTGTTCGGGTTGGCGTCAGCGAAACGCTGTCGCGCCTCGTCCAGAACAGCAGCGAGACTTACATTGGCGCGCACGTCTCTAGTGCCTTTCAGCATTCGATCAAATCTCCTTGTCTTTTTAACTTTTTTTCACTCTATCGCAAATTCCTGTTGCTAATCAATCCATTTTGCGTTTGAAATTTGATCAAATCGACAAGAATAGGAAAGGGGAACTGCGATGAGGACTTATCTGCAAGCCGTATCTGCCGCCGCGATCTGCCTCGCGACCTCGACTTTTGCCGCGTCCGCGGCCGATCCCGTCACGGTGGTCGGCTGGGGTGGTACATGGGACAAGGCCTACAAGGATGGAGTCTGGGACAAGTACACCGAAAAGACGGGCGTCCCGATCGTCATGGAAGAGTGGGGCGGCGAGGTCGCCAAGGTGCGTGCCCAGGTGCAGGCGGGCAACATTACCTACGACGTCGTCTCGGTGGAAGCGCCCGCCATGGAAGTCGGCTGCGCCGAAGGCCTGTTCGTCCCGCTGACGCCCGAGATCACCGGCGACGCGGCGAATTATCTTCCAGGCACCCTGCACGAATGCGGTGTCGCGTCCGACACATGGGCAACGGTTCTTGCCTACAACACGGATGTCTATAAGGGCGACGCAGCGCCAAAGAGCTGGGCGGACTTCTGGAACGTCGAGAAATTTCCGGGAAAGCGCGGCCTCTACCAGCAAGCGCAGTTCACGCTGGAGAACGCGCTCATGGCCGACGGCGTGAAACGCGAAGACATGTACAAGGTGCTGGCCACGCCGGAAGGTGTCGACCGGGCTTTCGCCATGCTCGACAAGATCAAGCCGAACGTCGTCTGGTGGTCCACCACCACGCAGGGCATCCAGAACCTCGACAGCGGCGAAGTGACGCTCAGCGACGCGTTCAATGCACGCATCACCAACGAAGCCATCAACGAGAAGAAGCCCTACGCCATCGCGTGGGACGCCGGCTTCTTCTACGGCACCGACTACTGGGCCGTGGTGAAGGGCGCACCGCACCAGCAGGGGGGGCTGGATCTCCTCAAGTGGTTCTCCATCCCTGAAAATCAGGCCGGCTTCTCCAAGCTCTATGCCTATGGCACCGGCCGCAAGGAAGCCGCCGACCTCATTCCCGCGGACTGGAAGGCCAACCTGCCGACGTCGCCGGAGCACCTCCAGTACGGCGCCGCCTATGACAACGACTTCTGGACCGAGCACAAGGAAGCGCTGGAAGAACGCTTCAAGGCCTGGCTCGCGAAGTAACTTGGGCATGTTGGTCGGGACAAAACCGGCTATGAAGCGACGCCAACGGGGCGGCATGCTCGCCCTGTTGACGGCTCCGCTTATATTATTCGTCGTCATTCTGTTTCTGTGGCCGGTGGCGCGCTTCCTCGCTCTGGCCGTCGACAACTCGGATTTCTCGAACAACCTGCCGCGCACCATTGCCGCTCTTGCCGGCTGGAAAGCAGAGAGCGGCCTGCCTGGCGAACCCGTCTTTGCAGCACTCGTCGAGGACCTGGCCGACGCGCGGCGCGCCGGGAAGGAAGGCGTCCTGGCGCAACTCGTGAACCAGCGCGTTGTCGGTAGCCGTTTCCTCGTCATCAAGACGGCAAAGGATGCGGCCGACGGCAAGCTCGGCATGCGCCCCGTGCGCGACGAGGTGCTCGCCCAACAGGCCGGCTGGAAAAACATCGATCTCTGGCAGGTCATAGCGCGTCAGCAAAGCGCGCGAACGGACTATTATCTGCTTGCGAGCCTCGACCTGAAGCGCGGCGCGGACAATTCGATCGAAGCCGTTTCGGCCGACCGCGCCATCTTCGTCGACGCGCTGCTGCGTACGATCTGGATCAGCATCGTGGTGACGGTCATCTGCGCGGTGCTCGCCGTGCCGCTGGCGCAGGCGATCGTCAGCGCGCCGCCTGCCTGGTCGAAGCTGATGTTCGCGCTGATCCTGTTTCCGCTCTGGACATCGCTGCTGGTGCGCACCGTCATCTGGATCATCGTGCTGCAGAAGAACGGTCCCGTGAATTCCACACTGCTCGGATTGGGTATCGTCAGCGAACCCCTCGACCTCATCTACACCCGCTTTTCGCTGTACCTGGCGATGGTTCAGGTTCTGCTGCCCATGATGGTCCTCTCCGTCGTCGCCGTCATGCGGCGGGTTCCGACCACCTACATGCGCGCGGCGCTGTCGTTGGGCGCGCCGTGGCTCACGGCGTGGCGCCGCGTCCAGTTGCCGTTGATCCTGCCCGGGATCCTGTCCGGCGGGGCGATCGTTTTTGTCTTCGCTCTCGGCTATTACATCACCCCGACGCTTGTCGGCGGGCCGACAGACCAGATGATCTCCAGCTACATAGCCTTCTACACCAACAGCACGCTGAACTGGGGCATGGGCGCAGCGCTTTCCCTGCAACTGCTGATGATCCTCGTATTGTTTGCGTTCCTGTTCTGGACGGCATCCGTCCTCTTCCGCAGCAAGGCGCATGTCGTATGAGCGCCGACCGCTTCCGGAAATGGCTGATGTACGCCTATGCGGCGACGTTGCTGGCTTTCATCATCCTGCCCCTGCTGATCGTGGTCCCCATGTCGCTGACCTCGAGCAATTCGCTGGCATTTCCGACGCCGGGCTGGTCGTTGCGCTGGTATGCCGAACTGTGGGTCGACGAGCGCTGGCCGAACGCGCTGTGGAACTCGGTCATCATCGGGCTATCCACCACGGTTCTGGCTTTGCTGCTCGGCATACCTGCGGCGATCGGGCTCGCCTGGGGTGATTTTGCCGGGAAACGGATCCTCTACGCGATCATCGCCGCGCCTTTGGTGACGCCGGTCGTCATCGTCGGCGTCGCGGCCTTTTCATTCTTCGCCACGTTGGGACTCGTTGGCAACAAGCTATCGATCATTCTGGTGCACACGGCGATGGCCGTGCCTGTGATGCTAACCACCGTCGTCGCCAGCCTTTCGACCTTCGACCGGACGTTGGTTCGTGCGGCGGCATCGCTGGGCGCCGGCGCCATGCGCACCTTCTTCAAGGTGGTGCTGCCGCTGATAGCGCCGGGCGTCGTTACAGGGGCCATCATCGCCTTCATCATTTCTTTCGACGAAGTCGTCGTCGCAAGCTTCCTCTCGACGGGCGCGGAGCGAACCTTGCCCCGCATGATATTCTCCGGGGTGCGCGAGTCCATCAGCCCTGCCATCGCGGCTGTCGCCGTGCTGCTGATCGCTTTCTCGGCGATCCTGCTTGGGCTCATCGCCATCCTGCAGAGCCGCTCGCAAGCTCTCCGCGCAAAGGCATCGGCATGAAACTGGTTCCGTCGGTGCAGCAACTCGAGACCGAGATGACGGCGTGGCGGCGGCATCTCCATGCCAATCCCGAGCTCGGTTTCGAAGAGTTCGAGACGGCCCGTTTCGTGGCGGACAAACTGCGCGCGTGGGGCATCGAGACGACCGAAGGCGTCGGACGCACAGGTGTCGTCGGCACGCTCAGGGGCAGGCTTGGCGCTGGTCGCAGCCTTGGCATCCGCGCCGACATGGATGCCCTGCCGATGACTGAGGCACGGCCGCTGGCGCATGCGTCCCGCACCCCCGGGCGGATGCATGGCTGCGGCCATGACGGCCATACCACTATGCTGCTCGGCGCAGCCTCGGCGCTTGTTCGCTCGCCCGACTTCGCCGGCACGGTGCATTTCATCTTCCAGCCGGCCGAGGAGGGTCGAGGTGGGGCGCTTGCCATGCTGAACGAGGGCCTTTTCGAGCGTTTCCCCTGCGATGAAGTCTACGCGCTGCACAATTGCGAACGGCCGCTCGGCGAGATCGCCGTCCACCGCGGAACGGTGGCCGCGGGGGCCGATCGCTTCGGGATCGTCGTCCACGGAAGGGGCGGCCATGCGGCGATGCCGCATCTGGCGATCAATCCACTCCCCATCGCCGCGCGCATCCTGCTGGCAATCGAAGCCCTGCCCGGCCGCGTCACCGATGTGCATTCTCCCGCAATCGTCACCGTTGGCAGCCTGCGCGCAGGCGAAGCCTTCAACACCATCCCCGATACGGCGTTTCTGACCGGCACCGTGCGCACCTTCGACCACCAGGTTCAAAAGACGCTGGAGACGGCAATCCGCCGCATCGCGAAAAACGAAGCTGAAGCTTTTGGCGCCGGCATCGACCTCCGCTACGAAACGCCCTTCGCACCGACGATAAACACTGCGGCGCAAGCCGACGCGATGATCGCGATTGTGAACGAGGTGATGGGACCGGCAAGTCTCGTCATCGATCCGCCTCCCGAGATGGGTTCTGAAGATTTCTGCTACATGCTGGAACAGCGGCCCGGCTGCTATTTCCTGCTCGGCCAGGCCGACGATGCGCACCAGGCCGCGGCTCACGACACCAACTACGATTTCAACGACGCAATCCTGCCGATTGGCGCGAGCCTTTGGGTCAGGCTCGTGGAGCGCCGCCTATCAGCCAGAGGCGCATCGTGATGCAACTGACGGAAAAGGACATCGTCTGGCGAAGCCATTGGCTGCGGCAGGCCCTGCCCGAGGACCCGAACCTTGCGCCTCCGCTCGAAGAGGCGACGCAGGCTGACATCTGCATCGTCGGCGGCGGCTATCTGGGCCTGTGGACCGCTATACGCCTCAAGCAGCACAATCCCGCCTTCGATGTTGTCATCGTCGAGCGCGACATTTGCGGCGGTGGCCCGAGCGGCCGCAACTCCGGCATGGTGCTCTCGGCATGGGCGAAATACAGCGCGCTCGCCGCGCTGCGCGACGGAAACGATGCACTTTCGATCATCAAGGCATCCGAAGCCGCAATCGGCGGCATCGAGGCTTTCTGCAAGGCCGAGGGAATAGACAGCTGGTTTGATCGCATCGGCTGGATCTGGGGTGCGACGTGCGAAGCCCAGCTTGGCGTCTGGGACGACGCGTTGAACAAGCTGGCGGCGCATGGCTACGTGCCGGCGCGACGAGTTTCGCGCGACGAGATCGCAGCGATGGCCGGCACGACGAGCCACCTCGGCGGCGCGTTCGATGCGTCGTCGGCAACCGTGCATCCCGGTTTCCTCGTGCGCGGCCTGCGCCGGGCAGCACTAACACGCGGCGTGCGCATCTATGAAAAGTCGCCGATGACGCGGTTTTCGCGCGACGGCACGCTCAAGGTGGAGACGGGGAGAGGCACTGTGTCCTGCGGCAAGATTGTGCTTGCCATGAATGCATGGTCCGGCGCCATTCGAGAACTGGCGCCGGCAATCTTCAACATCTCCAGCGACGACGCCATGTCAAAACCCATTCCAGACCTTCTCGACAAGATCGGCTACCGCCGCGCGCCGCTGATGATCGATTCCCGCGTTTTCGTCGGCGGTTGGTCGCCGACGCGCGATGGTCGGCTGTCTGTCGGCGTCAGTGGCGGCGTCATCGGCCTCGGCGGCATCGTCGACAGGCGGTTTCATGGTCTATCGCCACGGGTCGCCGACATGCGCCGCGCGTTGCGGGATGGTCACCCGGCGCTCGCCGACTTTCCGCTCGATACATCATGGAACGGCCCGATCGATCGGACCGTCAGCGGCGTGCCACTGTTCGGCGCCCTGCCCGCCAACCGCGACATCGTCTACGGCTACGGCTTCTCCGGCAACGGCACGACGATGGCCTATCTCGGCGGCAAGATCCTGACCGGCCTGTTGACCGGCGGCGAATCCGAGCTCACCCATTCGGCGCTCGTGCGCCCAGTGACGCGAGGCTTCCCATCCGAACCATTCCGGTTCGTCGGCGCGCATTTCGTCCGCGGCGCGGTGCGGCGGCGCGACGATCTCGAACATGCCGGCCGCAAGCCCGGCCTCGTGACCAGATGGCTGGCGGGATTGGCCCCGTCAGGCGTCACCCCTTCGAAAGCCAACCTCCGCGCAAGGAAAGGATGAACTGTGTCCAAGGCCAAGATATTCAAGCACAGCGAATTGACCCTGAAGCCGTCGGTCACGCCGACCGGCACATCCTCGATTGCCCGCGTGATCAATGCCGATATCAGTCGGACAATGGGCGGCGGCATCGAGTATCTCGAGAACGCCTCGATCGACTGGACCGTGACCTATGACGAGGTGCTGTTCATCCACGAAGGCACCTTGACGATCGAACTTGACGATGGCCGCCATGAGTGCAATCCGGGCGACATCGTGTGGCTGCCCAACGGCACCCATCTGAAATACATCGCCACCGAACGGACCGGTTATTTCTATTGCCTTTACCCATTCGACTGGGCAGCACGGCAGGGAACGGTAGAACCCTGAACTGACAGGCACTCCTTCTCCATCCGTTGGCCATCCGCAGCGCAGTTCCGAACCCGGACGTCCAGACATCGACTCCGGCTCCTACTCCTCGGGTTGTCACTTTCATCATATGTCATGCTGGCGCGCATGTCTGGCGGCAGATAGCAGCGACACAGCTCACCCGCACCACCTAAGCAGGAACCGGTAGCTCGACGAGTGGGGGGAAAGCCGGTAGCGCTTTCTCGCTACCATTCGCGGACAATGTGAACAAGTTTAGCGCGAAACCGCCACCGCTAGCCACACTATTGCGGTTGCACCTGAAAATTCCGTCGACTGAAAATCAGCCAACCCAAACCGCATGCCACGGCGACGTTAATCAGCGCAAGGGCGGAAAGTGTCGCCAGTGTGCCGTAGGCACCGAAGCGCTCTAGAAGCACCGCGCCAGGGAGGGCGCCGCCGCTTGGGCAATCAGGCTCGGCATGGCAAGGCGGCCCATCAGCTTGGCGTAGCCATTAGAGCCGAACATCGCGAGCGGGAGTGTTCCACGCGCGATGGACTCTAGGCCAATGCCTGCTCCGTAGAATGCGAGTGCCAACGGAACGATCGGCATGCCGAGCCAAAGAGCAGACACCCCGATCGCAACGAAGGTCACCGAAGCGAACTTGGTCCAGATCGGGTGATGGAACCGTGCGATCACCATCTCGATTGTCCGCGCAGCCACCTGGAACGGACCGACAAGGGCTCCAAGCCCCACCGCCGCCGCAAGCGTCATGCCGCCCTTCTGCAGGATCGTCAGCAGATGCACCGACAGGGTCGAGGAGATCACGGCGGCAAGGGTCAGGGTCGAGGCAAGCACGACCATGATCGGTAGATTGGAGCCGGTTTGGAGAGCAGGCGTCACTGCCGCACTCGATGCGGCCTTGACAAGCGGTTGCGGCAGGCCGCGAGGCAAGATCACAAGGTAAAGCGGTAAGGCGAGGCAGAGCTGGACAGCGGCGTAGGCCAGGCACGTGCCGCGCCACCCTATCTCCCCCAGCAAAAAGGCCGAGATCGGCCAGCAGATCGTGCTCGCAAAGCCGGCGAACAGAGTGAGCGTCGTGATAGCAGAGCGCGCACCATGGCCGTAGAGCCGGCCAAGGGTGCCGAAAGCAGCGTCGTATAGACCTGCCCCCATGCCGAGGCCGATAACCAGCCACGCCACGATGTAGGCGGCCGGATTGGGGGCTACCGCAAGTCCGACCTGGCCGAGCCCGATGCAGCGAGCGCTGAAGGCCAGAACGTTGCGGCCACCGTGCCGTTGGATCGAAGACCCGGCACGCGGCGAGATAACTCCCGCCGTGAGCAATCCGAGAGACAGGCCTCCGAGGACCCAGGGCAGAGGCCAGCCTGTATCCGCAGCGACTGACGGCGCAATAACAGCGGGGAGATAATACGATGATGCCCACGCCATGATCTGTGTCACGCCGAGCGTCGTGATGATCGTGCGACGCCCGCGCACGACGGCAATCGGCTGAGGCGAAAAGGTCATGCCGCGGCGCTGCAGCCGCAGCCAGCCTTGCCACCCTCCTTCGCTTACGCGTCCGCGACACAGCAGGCGTCAACCGCCTCGGCCGCCGGGCCACCGCAGCAGCCTTTCGAAGCTGAGCCGGAAAACGATGCCGGCACTGCAGACGCCGGTCTCCGGCAGCACCAGTTGAACGGCATCGGCCGCCGCCATGTCACCAGCGATCGCCGCAGCGACGGAGCGAACCTGCTCGTAGCCCGTCAGCAGCAGGAACGTCGGCGCACTGCCATAGCTCTTGATTCCGACCGTATAGAACCCCGGTTCCGGATGGCTGAGTTCACGGTGGCCATGCGGGGGGACGTCCCCGCAAGAGTGCTCGTTGGGATCGATGAGAGGGCCGAGGGCCTTTACGCTTTCAAGCCATGGATCCAGATCGAGCCGCAGCTCCCGGGTCAGAGCGAGGTCCGGCGCTGGCCCGTGGCCGCGATAATCCTGTCGACAGGACCGATGGTCAGAACACCATCTTTGGTTTGCCCGTCCACAAGCAGGCGACCATCTATCTCACGGATAACTGTGGTGGCAAAGCCGGTCACAAGACGAACGCGGCCGCTTTCGGCAAGGTCCTTGACTTCGGAGCCGAGTTCACCGCGTGCGGGCAAAGCGTCAGCATCGCCGCCACCGTAGATCCGTACCAGGTCGGTGCTGCGTGTCGTCCAGATTGCAGAGGTGCCTGGAGCGCTTTCTGACAGATTGGCCAGTTCCAGCAAGGCATTGGCAGCGGAATGACCGGCTCCCGCCACGAGTGTAGTGCGGCCAGCGTAGAGGTCGCGATCCCGGCCCAGGACATCGGGGATGCCGTAGCCGATCCGGTCGCGGAACTCGCTCTCGCCTTCAGCGGACAGGCCGCCGGCGCCGAGCGGGTTCGGTGTTTGCCATGTGCCTGACGCATCGATGACGGCCCGGGCATTATCCCGGCGCTGTCCACTCGTGGTTTCAACCATCAGCATGAAGGGCCTCAGTTCACGCCCCTTGCTGACGACCTTGTCGGCGCCCCAGCGAGACACGGCGATGACGCGGGCGTTGGTCTCGATGGTCGGTGCCAGTTCCGGAAGCTGCGCGAGCGGGCCGATGTATTGGTTGACCATCTCATCAGCGGTGGGAAATGCCTCGAGCTCCGGCATTGTCCATCCATGGCCCTTGAGCAGCCGTCGAGCGACAGCGTCAACGCAATAGCGCCAGGGCGTGAAAACGCGAACGTGCCCCCAGTCCAACAGGTTCGAACCCGCGTGCGAACCAGCCTCGTAAACCTTCACCTTCAGTCCACGGCTGATCAGTTGAGCGGCCGCGGCGAGACCCACCGGCCCCGCGCCGATCACTGCCACCGGGAGATCTGCCATGTCGTTCATTCGTTCGATCCTTCCAGTATCTTCGAATTATTCGGGCAAAAAAATCAGGCGACAACTTTGGTGGTCGAGGGCGCACATTTTGCGTCGGCACAGCACTCGTCAGCCAAATAGCCGATCAACGCATTCATGCCGGGATAGTTGGCGCGGCAGATCAGCGTCGTCGCCTGACGCTCCTGGGTGACAAGTCCCGTATCGACCAGCCGTTTAAGGTGATGCGACAGCGTTGAAGACGGGATCTCGAGTCTCTCCTGGATACTGCCGACCGGCAGTCCTTCGTCCCCTGCCCTGACCAATATGCGATAGAGCTGGAGCCGCGTCGGATTTCCGAGACTTTCGAGCTGGGATGCAGCTTGTTCGAGTTTCATGGAAATAGGAATAACCGTGGCAGCTCGCAGATCCCGCAGTTCCTGGACCTTCGGATGATCGGCAGATGTCGAATCGGGGAGTGGCAGGCCCGAGGGATTGAAGATACGCACCTCGGCACCCAAACGGCGCAGGATATACGGGCAGCCTCCTCCGTAGCGAGCCGGGAATAGGACCGTTCGCGCAAAGATCCGTAGAGCATCAGCACGCGCGGTTTGTGATTGGAGCGGGGCGCGTCCAGCAGAGCCTGCATTTCGATCGGCCGAGACTGCTCGTCGTCGACGTTCGGCAACGTGTCATCGGCCGCGTGGTTCTTTTCAGCCAATGCGCTTACCCTTGTTGTCGACCACGACTTCGCCATCCTGTTTCACGAACGGCCCGATATCGGGATTAGGCAGGATGTCGAGAACCGCTTCCGAGGCCGGCCTGGAACCACGCCAAGAGGTGTGACCACGATCGGCCGGTTGATCAGGATCGGATGCGCCAGCATGAAATCAAGGATTTCGTCGTCGGTCCGCTTGGGATTGACCAGATCAAGTTCGGCATAGGGCGTGCCTTTCTCGCGCAGCAAATCGCGTGGTTTCCGTGGCGGCGATCAACCCAATGAGCTTTTCTCGTGATGGCGGGGTTCTCAAACACTCGATGACTTCCGGTGTCTCGCCGGATTGCCGGATCATGGCGAGCGTGTTGCGCGAAGTGCCGCAATCGGGATTGTGATAGATGGTGACGGTCATTTTGCTGCTTTCATTGATGTGACTGGTTCGGGCTCGGCGAGCAGCCATCCGGCCAAGCCATGGCGACGCTTGCTCCCAGCAATTCGGCAACGATAAACCCCGGCACGCGACTCAGCCCGATCGGTGACGACCTCGACCGCGGCTGCTGGGTCAACGGGCCCAAATGGCTTGGCTAATCGGCAGAGGCGATAGCGGCATGGGTTTGCATGACGGGGTTCTTCTTGGAACCGCGGTCTACGGCCTCTGCATTTGGCCGACATTCTTGTGAGCCTGCCAGACGGTGCTCTTTTGAAGCGCTTGCGCGCAGCCGCCGATTGGCTCGGCGACATTGCCGGCGCCTTGCTCCAAAAGGCTTGCGTCAAAAGCGCCGCGCCGACGGGGCGCCGGCTGCGCGTCGATGGCAGTTCGATCTCGCGCCCTGGCAGTGCCGGCACGGACTGGCGGGTGCATGCCACCTACGAACCGGCGCTCGCACGCTTCACGCATCTGGAGATCAGCGACGTGCGCGGGGGTGAAAGCTTCTTGCGTGTTCCGCTACGCCAAGGCGACATTGTTGTTGGCGATCGCGCCTACGCCCGCGCTCCATCCCTTGAAAAGGTGGTGTCGGCGGGTGCCGACTTCATCGTGCGCACGGGCTAGACCAGTGTTCGGCTGACCACGCCCGACGGGCAACGGGTCGACTGGAACGCCATCTATGAGCCCATGCAGCCTGGTGAGGTTTGCGAGATGAACGTGCTCGTGGAGCATTCGGGTCGCAAGGGACGAGGCAAGCGCCCTTGCCGACAAGGCTCATCGTCAAGCGCAAGGATGAGAAGGCCACGCAAAAGGCCCACAGGCTGCATAGTCTCCTGCGTTCTGAAATCCTCAACGCCATGCTGATGGTGATGCGGCCGGGAAAAATCCTCACCCGCGTCACTGAAATCATTCGTCACGTCTGCGATCCACCAAGACGGCGCAAAAGCCAATCCGCCGCTGCAAGAAGCGCCGTCTTGGTGTAAAGTTAGCGCTTATGGGCTCTTCTCTCACCCCAGCAGGTGCACGCTATCTTTTAAGATGTGGAGGCGCTGAGCTTGCGCACCGCTCACTATCCACCCCAACGACGGCTGCCCCGATAGCCAATCCTATTGTTCGCGCAGAGCCCGACCCATGGCAGCGTAGACCGGAGCGCTAAGATATTCCCATGCTGACCTCGCTCCAGTCTCGATCATCACTTGTGTGTTCATCCCGGCTTGCAATGCCACGGGCGTTGCCTTCAGGGACTGAGGTGTCAGAACGATGCGAGCTGCATAAAATGCCTTGCCAGTGCGCGGATCGACCAGCCGGTCTGCTGAAAGGGTGCGGACATCACCGTTCATGGGCTGCTGATACCGCCTGCCCACCGCGCTGAGCCAGATGGTCGCGTGCAGCCCCACTTTCACCTGGTCGACGTCGAGCGGGTCCACGTTGGCAATCACGACGAAGTTGTCGTCGACGGGCACGATATCCATCAGAGGATCGCCTGCTGCTATCACCCCGCCAATGGTGTGAATCTTGAGCCCCACTATGGTGCCTCCGATGGGAGCGCGGATCTCGGTTCTTGTCATCACGTCATCGGCGGCGGCTATTCGTTGAGCGGATTCATATATCTTGGCACGCACCACCCCAAGCTCAGCGACAATGTCGGCCGCCGTGGATGCGTTAAGTTCAGCAACCTTGAACTTCGTCTCCTCCATTTTTTGCCTGGCAACGCCAATTGACGCGATATAGCCGCTCAGGTCGCCTCCCACATCCGCCTTTTCAGTCTCCAAATCTGTCAGGCGCGTCCTTACCACCAGCTTCTTTTGATAAAGGGCACGAACATCGCCCAGCTGCTCCTCGATCAACTCCAGTTTCCGTGTGGCCGCAGCCACCTGCCCTTCATAGCCCTCTATCTCCTTATGCAGGCTTCCGGTCGTTTGCTGCAGCAAGGAAAGTCTCTCACGAAGCAAGGTCTGACGTGTTCGAAAGATACTCTCCTGGCCGGAAACAGCCTCGGCCGCCATTTTACCGGGCTCCTTTAACTCTGGCGGAATCTCGATTGAGTCCTTGCCGTCTCTCTCGGCGATCAACCGTGCCTCGGTAGCTTTCGCCTCGTACCATTGCGCCTTGATCTCGTTCGCAGCGGCCGTAGAAGCAGTGCTCTGCAGTCGTACCAGGACCTGACTTGCCGATACGCGATCGCCCTCCTGAACCAATATCTCGGATACAATCCCACCTTCGAGATGCTGCACTGTCTTTACGTTTGAGGCTACCTCCACCAACCCGTTGGCAACAATGGCGCCCTGGATTGGAGCCGCAACAAGCCACATGCCGGTCAGGGTCGAAAAAATTGCGATTATCGCGAAACCGAGAACAATGAAGTTCTTACCAAAGGGCGCAGGATCGTCTCCGGGTTGTTTGGCGCCAACGGCGAGCGGGACTGTCACTTTACACTCCGCAACTCAGTTTTCACGGAACGAACCGCGCGCTCCGTGGGATCGGAGAGCTCAGGCGTTCGGCCGCCCAGGATCAGCGTCCGGTCGATCAATCCGACAAGACGGTTGGTTTGTCCCGACATGGTAATGACTACCGAGCATCCCGATCCCTTCATGACTTTCACCGCTGCTTCAAGCGCCCTTCTCGACGAACTGTCAAAATTGGCGAATGGCTCGTCCAGAACGATAAGTCTCGGAGCGCGAAACAGCGCCCTTGCAAGCGCAATCCGTTTCCGTTCGCTGCCAGACAGCCCGATCGTGTCGTCAAGCACTGTGTCATAGCCTTGGTCCAGGCGAATAATAACATGGTGGATTCCTGCTATTTTTGCAGCAGAAACCACATCATCGATGGAGCTTTGTTGAAACCGGGCAATATTCTGGGCGACGGTTCCCTCGAACAGTTCGACCTGCTGTGGCAAATAGCCAATGGCCTCGGCTCTAACATGATCCGGAAGCCGAGTGACGTTCATGTCTCCCAGGCGAACCTGTCCGGTTCGTGGCTTGAGCAAGCCTATCAGGAGGCGGGAGAGCGTTGTCTTGCCCGTCGCTGCGCGCCCGATGACCAATAGCAACTCGCCTGGCGCCAGCGACAGCGACAGTTTCCTGAATACGTCTTCTCGCGATCCCGCGTGCCTGAACGCTACTTCATCAAGAATTAGTGTGCCGCGCGAAGTTCCAGGCAGCAAGGACGGGTCCCCGTCCGACGGCCTGGCCAGGTCCGCCTTGATTTTGGCGTATCCTTCGCGCGCCTCGCGGAGGCCTCTGAGTTCCCCAACCGCTTTGCCAACCATCCTGTAAGCGAAGTTGGCTATGAGTCGGGCTGCAAATATCCCCCCTAGCGACGCCTGGTCGTTCAGGAACAGCCATATGCCGGAGGCCAGCAGAATAATGTAGAGGCTACGATTTAGCACCCGGATCGCGGCATCCAGGCTGGATCCCCAAGCATTAAGCCGGTCTCTTTGCAGGAAGCCGTCCGCCCGGCTCCTAGCCCAGCGCCCGGCGATTGCGTCCGCCATTGCAAAGGCACTAACAACGTCCTTGTGCCGCTCCGCCGAAACCAACACCTCTTTTGCCTGCTTGGCGGCATCGCGTTCCGCTTGACGGGGTTCGCGTGTGAACTTTTCCTTCAACAGGCTCATACCAACCAGCAAAACGGTAGCTGCCAGCGCGATCAGCCAGAGAACCGGATGGATGAAGTACACACACAACAGGAAAATCGGTGCCCAAACGACATCCAGCCAGGCAGATAGCCCGCGTTCAACAAAGCTGGAGACCTTTTCGATGCTGGCCAGAAGCGGCGGATTGGCTACGCCTGACGTCAATCCGGCTTTCACGGAATGGCTGGTCAACTGATGCTCGATCCAGACACTCCAGCGCGAGAGCATGCGACGGCGAATGGTTTCCAGTGCGACGCCGGCTACCAGGGCGAGCAAGGCAGCCAGGGTCAGGATGACAAGGGTTTCAACGCTGCGGCTCGAGATGACCCGGTCGAATATCTGTATGAGATAGAGCGGGCCGGCAAAGCGCAAAACATTGATAAACACGCTGAATACCACCAGAGCCGCAAGGCCGGGTATCGACTTTCTCCACATTTCGCTGAGGGGGCCGCTATACCGACGCCTGCCTCGTGTGTTCATCGGGACACCGTCTTTCACGCGCGTCCAAGGGGAGCGTGCTGATCAGAATGCTCATTGAAGAGGCCAGAGAAATTCATGATCACCGCATCAATGTCATCATGAGCATCCAACGGCGGCGCCTCAAGTGCGTTTTGCAGAGGTCTATCGTGATGATCGGCCGCCTCAAACATTGACCAGGTTTCGTTCAGCAGGTAGGACATCCGGGCAGCCGGGAGCGGAGCGCAGCCGAGGGCCTGCACGATGCCGCCGAGCGACGACTTGAGGGCACCGCGGCTTTTTGCCAGCACTGCTGCCTCTACTATTTCCGCGGGCGCCTGCACCGACATGAATGTGGGGATAGAACCCTGGGAACCCTGGGAAGGCCGCTCAGGCAGAGTGACCAAGATGCTTCCGAATGGACTGGGCCACGTCGCCAGGCTGCCATTGGCATTTACTTCTCCCAGTTCGGCTACAATCAACTCGCGCGCGACCTTTGCCAAGAAATCAATCCGGAGTTGGTGAGAATGGGCTCGATCCACGCCGAGCGGCATGGCTGCCTCCGACGATGCCGCAATGCGCCGCAGGTACGGGTTGTTGCTCTGTCCGTTGGACAGTTTTTCCGCAGCGCGGGCCCTAAACACAGGACCGAGCGCGCCATCCTGGAGATCCCACGGGGAATAGCAATGCAGCCCGGTAGCTTCCTCAGCCTCTCTCACGCCAAGCGGTGATCGGCCAAGTCTGCCGCTGATGGCCAGCACCTTGTGGCCGGCAGCGCGCAACGTATCCACTCCATACTTTGCACCCATCGCGTCGTAGGACGCGAATATTGTGCCAAGAGCCATGCTGCGAAATGATTCCGCCAGAATTAACTCGGACGTTTCCTTCTGCTGCAGCCCGTCGGCAATCTCGATGACAGCAACGTCGCATCCATTTTCGGCTGCATGGTTCAGCAGGCGGAAAGCGCCCTTTTCGATCATTTCCACTGAGGCAAGATAAGTGGTTGCAAACCCGGCGTCGGTGAAATCAAGAACGATGTCAGCGCCCGCATCGCGCACAATCCAGGTGTCGCCACCGGACCCAGTTCCGGTAATCTTCAGCGCGGCAACCTTAAGCCCTGCTCTTTTGAAACCTCTTACCAACGACGTCGCCGTCAATGTCTTTCCCGCGTTCATGGATGTTCCCAGCGACAGGACAATCGGCAGAGAGGGGCGAAGGTCGTCGGAGCTGACCTTGTAATCCCAAACATTCAATCGGCGACCGAACTTGTCCCCGATCAGTCCGAGAGGGGTGATCTTCGTTGGCGCGATCATGCGATCATGTCTGGAAAGCTCACACGCTGCGATGCCTCCCCCCGCCACTAGGTCACATGGTCCGAGATCAGGGCCAATAACAGCTTCGAACTGGTCCGGTGCGTATCTGTTTCCATAGCAAATGATTATCTCATCGCCGGGAAACATGATCGCCTTTCTCCCGTTGATCAGTTCCAATCTGCTGTGATTGCCGAGTTTGTCCACACGAGCCAGGACAAGATCGCCTGCGACCGGCTGCAAGGAACCTGTGATCAACGTACGCATATGCGAGGCCGCGACCCGGCGAGTCGCGAACGAACGCTTGGCTTTCTTCATGCGCCCGCGCTGAATTCTACAAACAGACATGATACTCACCCCAACGCTACTTCAATTACGCAGTCCGAGTCTTTTTATCTTAAACTTTATTGAAGTTTTATTTTCCTCTGGTTCCAACCTTTCTTTATTTTTTTGTTGCCTTAACCATTAGCTAACCATAATATAACTGAGGGTTGCGCGCAAGCGGTGGAGGCAGGAACCTTTCGTAAAGCAGACGGAAGGTTAATTGGGGGGCAAAATGTATGGTTATGGTATGCCCAATTGAGGAGTTGGAACCATTTGAGATTGCCGGTTTCAGGACGCTATCCGGCCTCAATGTGTATAACGCGAATACAGTCGTTAAATTAACGCTGAATTTAGGGCAACTGGCTACTGCCCGCGTGTCCGGTTTATCTTCCGGGGCTTGCTCAGTGCTTGCCGGACTGTTTCCGGAGTGCGAGCAGGATGCTTTGGTGCCCTCGTATCTAGCTGATGCGATCCTGGTCGCCGACCTCGAGCTTCGCCGCGCGATGAATTTTTATACGTTTCCAACTGTGGCCACGTTGGTGAGCGATCCGTCCGAGATCAATTCAGTGATCGTCTGGGAGTCGGACGACCCGCAAATGTCGCGAGCGGCCGCGGCGGCTGTCGTTGATGCGGTCAGCGAGGCAACGCGAGATGGGAATGCCACATCGAAGTATTGCCTCGCACGGGAATTGAACCTGGAAAGAGCAAAGAAACGGCGACTTTCAAATTCGACCGCAGTGCTGGTTGCGGCCGCCAAGAGGAACCGCATCCCGTTCGAGTTTGTTGCGCGCAACCACCTTCGTCTCGGCCAAGGCAAGAACCAAAAGCAGCTCTTCTCAACGATATCCGGTTCGACATCGTTTGCGTCGGCGAAAGTGGCGCTGGACAAGAGGCTGGGCAACAGGCTTTTGGCGCAGGCCGGCTTGCCCGTACCGCGCCAGCTTACGGTTCGCAGCAAATCCGAGGCGGTCGCTGCCGCCAAGCAGCTGGGCAAATCTGTGGTGGTGAAACCCGCCCAAGGCAATCAGGGGCGCGGAGTTTCAGTCAAGCTGCGGGGACGCCGCGCTATTGAAGCCGCGTTCGACATAGCGTGCCAGGTGGCTCAGTCTGACCGGTATGGCGTGCTGGTAGAAGAGTTCATCGCCGGCCCGGAGTATCGAGCGACGATTGTTGATTTTCGTGTCGTGGCAGCAGTCCTATGTTGCCCGCCGCAGGTTACCGGCGACGGCGAAAAAACGCTGCGTCATTTGATCGATGATTTGAATCGGGAACCCGACAGGGACGGCAGGCGTCTGTCGCCTCTCGAAATCGACGACGACCTGCTTAGACACCTGTCATTGCACCATCTTACGATGGAGACTATCCCGATTGCCGGGCAGCAGGTGGTTCTGCGGCCAAACGGTCACCTCGCACGCGGAGGCGTACCGGTTGACGTTACAAACTCCGTCCATCCGGACAATCATAAGCTATGTGAACGTATCGCCAGGGT
Organism: Mesorhizobium sp. M0029; assembly: GCF_040323735.1. Classification (NCBI taxonomy): domain Bacteria; kingdom Pseudomonadati; phylum Pseudomonadota; class Alphaproteobacteria; order Hyphomicrobiales; family Phyllobacteriaceae; genus Mesorhizobium; species Mesorhizobium sp. M0029. The sequence continues at coordinate 24,917 of NZ_JAMYVF010000013.1, read as the reverse complement.
CATTGGGCTCAGTATTGCCGGGTTGGATCTGATCATGCCCGACATTGCGCAATCTCACAAAGATGTCGGGTGCACTGTCATCGAGGTGAACGCTAGACCAGGGATCGAGTTTCATCTTTGGCCGCGGGCCGGCACGGCAAGGGATGTGAGCGAGATAATCCTGGCCAATATGTACGACGATCCGGCTTCATCGGAAGTTGCCACGGTGCTCGTCCTTGGCGACCGGCATACCAGCATGGTGGCAAAAGCAATCCAGCACCGGTTCATGGCAGAGGGGCGGAGCATCGGCCTCTTGTCGAAGAAAGGCGCCTACATCAACACCGCACCACAAGAATTCAGCCAGCGAGCAACACCGCAAATGCTGGCCAGGGATCCTTTATTGGAAGCGCTGGTTTATGCCGCTTCTCCAGCAAGAATCTCGGAGAACGGTCTTGGTCTGGGCGCTTGCCACGCCGTGTCGGTGACGGCGACGGACGTCGAGAATTGCGAGCTTCTCAAAAACCTGGCCAAAGCAGTTTTGAACGCCGGCAACCGTGGCTATTTTATAGTCGACAATGAGGATTTAGTATCCCGCCAGGCGTTGTCGGCGCTGCCTGTTGAAAGATTGATTCTGACAAGTGCCGAGACTGAGCTTGGCCCTGATTTGCGGCGACATCTACAACGCGGTGGATTGGCTCTATCGATGCGGTGGAGCACCGATGGGTCCGGAGCCAAGATGACGCTTGCATCGGGATCTGGCGAGCTGGTTGCGGAACCTGCCACGTTTGCGTCGCGACCGCCGCAGCTCAAGGCTGCCATGCATGCAATGGCAATTTCGTATCTGGCAAAACGGGATGCATGGTTCGATGAGGTGGCGTCGCCACCTTCGAATCGACCTTACGCAAATGGAGTTCAGCAGCAGGCAGGAGTTTCTCTGCTGAGGTAAAAAGGGAGTAGCGTTCATGGATACTGTTTCAGCAACTGCGACACCAAATGTTTCCCAAGGCGACGCAGCAGCACTCGTTGCCTTGGCCTTGCAACGCACCAAGAACAAGGCGGGGCAGCCTAGAACCCGTGCAAGGATGTCTTACAAGACATTCAGGCGCTTGACCGGGCGTCGTATAGGGGGGGCAAAATTTGTGAGGGAGTTCACTGCGGAGATGATGAACCTGGGTTGGCTGATGGTGCGCATGCCGTCGGCCTACGGCTTCGTGCGCGCAGCCTCCCTGGACAAATGGCAGCTCACAAAATCGGATGCGGTCGCGCAGGAACTCAAGCTGATTAATGAGGGGGCAGTGGCTGAGGCGTTGGACATTGCTCGGCAGGAACTGGGTGAACCCGGTCACGTGGGCAAGTCAACAAGCGCTTATGCCGCGCCAATTCCGCGGAAAAAACCAGGCGCAATGGACAAATAGATCGATCTCGGCGGCCTTGACCACCAGAAGGCTTCTGTCGACGCAAACGGTCATCTCAACCAGGATGGAGACCATGGCAAACAAACAGACACTCCCTGAAGAAGTTCGCGAACTCCCTAAACTTAGCATGAAACCGATCGAGGAGATTGACAGCATGCAAATCTCCACCGCACTCGGGAAAAATCGGCCGTTTGTTGTACGAGGCTGGGTTAAAGCCTCCGACGGTTGGGGCTTGGACGACCCCAAATGGGCGCGGCATACCGGCCAGGTTACGCTAGTTCCAGGGGACGACACCACGGTGTCCGCTGCATCCTATGTCTTACGCAAGAGCGGGATGACTCGCGAAATGACCTTTCAAGAGTTGTTCGAGCGGATCCTAGGCCAGGGGAAATGGCAACCACTGATGGACCCCAACGAGCGCTACTACATGTTTGGTGGAAAAGTTCCCAGCAGTCTTCTGGAAGCATTGCCTTGGCCAAGCGATCTGGAGTTCATTGGCTCGTCTCCCTATGTTGCTTCCGAAGGGGTTACCGCCAAGGCACACTATGATCATTGGTATGCGTTCCTCGTGCAGCTACACGGGACAAAAGCGGTCAAAATGTTTCCCCCTTGGGACTATAGTTTCATCTATCCGGAGCATGAAAAGACGACCGACAATCCTAGGCGAGCGCTTGTGGATTTGAATAATCCCGATTTTAACCAGTTCCCCTTGCTGAAGCAACTGCATGGAGAGATTGCCGTACTGAATGCAGGTGACCTTCTGTATATGCCAGTCGATTGGTGGCATGAGGTTGAAACTGCGGGATTCTCCGTCAGCATCAACCGGCGTTTGAGACGGAGTGCGCTGGACTGGGCCGGCGCTCTGCTTATATTTGGATATTCGGTCCTGCAGGGCGCATACCGTTACGGGATCGAACCGATCCCTAGCAAAGAAATTAAGGGCCTGGCCACGCATGCCTATGATGAGTGGAAGAGCGACACCGGCAAAACGCAATACGATCAATGGTGCGGATACCTTGCCAAGTTGGGGCGGGACCAATCGAAATCGTTGCGGATCCCCGAAGATTTCGGCGTCCTCATGGCGCAGTGGTTGCAGACTGAGCAAGAGCCAACGAACGCAGAGTTTAACGGGCTCTCGCATCCCACGGCTGGACTTCCTGTTCGGCAGTGACCTGCATTCCGGCTTTCGGACCATTGGGAGCTGGAAATTTCCACTGAGTTGAAAGTTTTCGGGAGCGCAGATCGCGACAGGCTGATGAGGGACGGCGGTTGCGGAGCATCGTTGGTTCACCGGACCTGAGCTCGGCCATGACCTTCGCTGCCCTCGAGCAGTGGGCGAGGCAGAGCGGGCCGCTCGACGTCTGCTATCCGCTTGTGCTATCCGCTTGGTGGCCTCGCGACCTTCGGATCGACCTCACAGGAATGGAGTTCACCGCAGGGAGGAGCTTCTCTACTGAGGTAAAAGGGAGTAGCGTTTATAGATATGTTTTTCCAACTGCTATCCACACCGACTGTTTCGCGAGTTGATGCCGCGAACTCGTGGATTTGGCCTTGCAACGCAGCAAGAGCAAGGCGGGAGCCTCGAACGAGGATGTCATACAAGAGGTTCGGGCGCTTGACCGGGGACGCTTCGGTGCTGGGAGGTTCCGAGAGAATTCACCACGGAAATGATGAACCTGGGTTGGCTGATGGTCCATATGCCGTCCGGTTACGGTTTCGTACGCGCAGCCTCCCTGGACAAATGGCCGCTCACGAAATCGAACGTGGTCGCGAAGGAACTCAAGCTGATCGGTGAGGGATCGCTCGCGCAAGTGCTGGACAATGCACGGCGGGAGCTTGGCGAGGCGACCGACCCAAGCAGCGGGCGCCCTCAATGGGGCGACCCGGAAGAAGAGTGGTCCGATAGGCACGAATTGACGGAAAAGCGGTAGCGAATATCCTCAGGGCAGCGGTTACTGCTTTGCGTACGGGTATGACGGCGAAAGCAGTAACCTCTACAGGGGAGTAAATATGGCGACTGGCTCTGTTTACGTCTGGGAGCCATGTGACTCCGACTTTACCGGCGGCCGCGTTCATCTGGCCGAGGTCGAATTGCCATATCTCTCGCAGCGCGCCGGAAGGCGCGGCCTGCGTGGGCGGTACGTGGACGTAATCAGCCATCCAGGCATGGAAGAGGATTGGCCGACAGGCCAGATGGGCGAAGTGTCGCCCGACGAAGACGGCAATTTTTCTTTCCAGCCGTCTGGCGGTGGCGTTTGCGGCGGGCTGGAAAGCCGCGAGGCCGGCGCGGGCTTTGGCCAAGTCAACGTCTACTACCACATCTCCATGATGAGCCAGCGCATCAACGATGTGCTTCGCTCACTTGGAGTGGGCCCCCTGCCGAAAGTCAGGGCGATCGTCAATGCACGTCGGCCGAAGCAAAGGTCGGGCAGTTCTGAAGACACCGGCAGGTGGGTGCCGGTCAAAGGGGTCAGATATCGTTATCCGGCAAGAATGGAAAATCTCGATGATTTTTCAATTCCCCTCTGCGGAGAGTTGCTTTTTGGACCGGGGCATGGGGTCACCGCGGAAGGGTGGCTGCCGCGAATTTCAGGCGGCGCCTATCTCTGCGACCCATCCCACGACGCCGGCATGATATACCAGGCATTCGGGCTTCACGTCGTGCGTCATACCGCTGACGTGCAGGCCGACAGGTTGCGTACACCGCGTGCCGCGTTCAGCAGACCGGGCGCCCTGGAATATGCCGTGAGCACTTACCTGGCGGCCTCCATGCTGTCGACCCCGCACGTGTGGTGCTGGCACGCTCGTCACGATGCCGAGTTTGTGCCTGCGGGCAGCCTTGCGAATGACGCTCGCATTGACGATGACGAAGTGCAGCCGCAGGAGGCGCTGGTCGCACAAGCCGTTGCGGGGGCGATATGGGATCTGCACAAGGCATTTCTCGGGCACGAATTTGCCTGCATAGAATTGGTTGTTGGTGCCCTTTTGGAGCTTGGGCGACTTTCCGACAGCCTATTCGACCCTTCCCGCGTCAGAACGATCGCGATCAGATCATCACCACGCAGCTTTGCCTCGTGTCTGCTTCATGCGGACCGCGTGAGGTCCGGCGGCCTTTATGAGAGGCTGATCCGGGAAATCTTCGAGAAGCGCGGGATAGGCTTTAGCTCGCCTGTGACCAACATGCTGAGTGCACCTTCGGTTCTGCCTCTCTCCTCTCGTCTCAATGGGTCTGACGAGGTTCAGCGCCATGTTGCCAAAATTCGCGAAAGGTTTGCGGAGGTCATAATTCCGGACGATGGCGATCTCCTCGACCCGGACCAACTTGAACTGTTCCTCTCGTCGTCTACCACCGCCCCATACCATCTCGCCGCAGTGGGAGACGTCATGACAGGCATGCGGATGCGGCATCGCATCCGCAGGTTCGGCCCGGACTATTGCTTCGCCTGGGTCCGCCCGATCCTCAGCCGCTGCGCTCTGATTACAGGGAACCTCGAAGGGCCGTTCTCCTCGGATTCCGAGAAGGAAGAAACCACGCGCAACCACTCTTACAAGATCGATCCCAAGTCTGCCTCAGTCCTGCGTCGCGCCGGCTTTGCTGCGATGACTGTCGCAAACAACCACATACAGGATTGTGGTCGAGATGGTGTGATTGAGACCCTTGACACCCTGGAACAACACCATATCAGGCCGTATGGTGGCGGAAGAAACCAGAGCGTGGCGCACGATCCCGCGATCTTTGACGGCACAGATATCCGTGTCGGACTTCTCGGCTATTACTGGAACGACCGAACGGCGGCTCGTGACGACCTCCCGGGCTCCGCCCAGGATCTTCCCGAACTCGTCGAGAGAGATCTCGCACGGCTGCGGCCACTGGTCGATCGGATCGCCGTGATGGTACATTGGGGCGCACCATACCAGCGCCAACCTTCCGAGGAAGATCGCATGAAAGCACAGCTTTTCATCGATATGGGCGCAGACGCGGTTATCGGCCATCATCCCCATATCCTCCAGCCGGTCGAGATTTACAAAGATCGCCCCATACTGTACAGCGTCGGCAATTTCGCCTTCGGATCGGGAAACAGCAAGGGCGAGTCTATCTTGCCGTGCTTCCACTTTGGCGCGAGCCAGATAGATTTGGATATATACCCAGTTTACGTTCAAAACAGAGATCCGCGCCTCGACTACCAGCCAAAAATAATGGGAGGGGCGGCCGGGCGGGCGACGATCGATCGGCTGCTCGATTTGTCGCCTGGATTGGGCGGTGCAATAGCCGATGTCCAGGACAGATGCCTCAAATTGTCTATCCCGTCGCGCTGAGATGATCGGACCGCCCTCGTTAGAGCCAAGTCGTCTCTCTCCAACCAGGCATATCGAGTCGGGAAAGCAGTCCTTCGATAAGCACCAGTCCCTATGATGAAACGAAGTCTTTACCGCCCGGGCGGTTTTGATTTGTTTAGAAGTCTCTAATGAAATATGGCATCATGCCAATCGTCATAAGGAGGGGCAGGTGCGATTTCCAATCCGTCTGTTGATTGCGGCGGTGATGGCCTGCGGCTTGGTCTACTCAGGCCCAGTGCTTGCCTGGAAGGTGGGCAAGGGTACGACCACAGCAACCATCAACGGGACGAAGCTGACCGTCTATACCTATCACCCCAAGAGCTGCAGCAACCCCGCGATTCTATTCGTCTTCCATGGGTTGAGCCGAACGGCGTCTTCCTACAGGGATTATGCGCAGTCTCTCGCGGATCGAAACTGCCTGATCGTCATGGCGCCGCTCTTTGACTTGGAAAGGTTCCCAAGCTGGAGCTATCAACGCGGGGGGATCGTCAACAGCGGCGCTATTCAGCCACGGGATCGATGGACCGTCTGGTATGTGAAGGGCCTGGTGAACTGGGCGAGGTCACGAGAGGGGTTGCCGAACGCGCAGTATTACCTTTTCGGGCACTCCGCCGGCGGCCAATTCACGTCTCGCGTCGCGGCATTCGCCTTGGCCGACGCGAAAAGATTGGTGGTTGCCAATCCATCCTCATATGTTCTGCCCTCGCTGGCGGAATCCGTGGCCTACGGGCTCGGCTGCGTCTCGTCGGGATGTGTCTATACGCCGGATCAAGCCACCCAGGAGATGAAAGCGTACCTGGCTTTGCCGCTGACGATCTATCTGGGAGAGGAGGATACAGGCGATGCAGAGTTGAACGAAGGCGCGGCCGCTATGCGCCAGGGGGCGACACGCCTGGAACGGGGCCAGTACACATACGAGTTAGCGCAAGCTGTCGCGACCGCCAACGGGTGGCCCTTTAACTGGCGTCTTGTGATCTTGCCGGGCGTCGGGCATTCGGCAAGTGATATGTTGGGTTCGGATCAGGCAGCGAACGCATTCGGACTCAAATAGCGGGATCTGCGGTCCTGTAGCTCGGCAAGATGTAGATACCTCGATGAGCGAGATAGCCTAGCGCGAGTCGCTTGGCCAAAGTTTGCGCAGCCTGCAGCGGAATGCAATTTAGTTAGGATATTCTAATTTAGTAAAGTTTAAACGCGATTCGATCTAGGCTGCTTCTCTGCGAGGGCATCTCAATGCGAAAGCTGAAGGACCTGCTGCTCGATAGGAGCGGAAACTTTGCCGTGGCAGCGGCGTTGGTGGCGCTACCGCTATGCTTGGTCTTGGGCGTGGCCATTGACCTTACCAGTGCCGTCACCTGGAAGTCCAGACTGCAAGAGTTGGCCGATTCAGCGGCTCTGGCAGCTATAGAGAGCGACGGTGGAGACGAGGAAGCCGTCGCGGCCGCCAAGAACATTGCGCTTGGCAACGGCTCTTTTGCGGTCGGCGGGGTGGTTGAAGTCGACATCACAACGCCCACTCCCGTGTCGCGGGAGGCAGCAGTTGAAATCACCGCCTCAATGCCGACGGACTTTATGAACCTTGCCGGCATTCGGGCGATCAGCCTTCACGTCACGGCAAAGGCACGAAAGGCGCCCCCGGAATACTGCATCTATGCTCTCGATCCAGAGTCAACCGGAGCGCTGAGTGTGACCGGGTTGGGAAAGGTGTCGGTGCCAAATTGTGGCATTCAGGTAAATTCTTCCAGCCCCGAAGCACTGAGACACGTTGGGGCCGGCAAAATCGCCGCGACAAAAATCTCGGTAGTCGGCAATTACCAAGGCGGCGGATACAGTGTTTCCCCGAAGACGAACCAGCCCTTCCTCGCCGACCCACTTGTCACCACACCAGAACCGGTTCCCCCGACCGGTTGCGATTACAGCAACCAGGCGCTCTCGGATGTCACCATTCCGGCCGGGCGGGTGTTCTGCGGAAGCATCGACTTCGGTGGAAAAATTGTGCTTTCCCCAGGCGTTCACTACTTTCACAATGCGATAGTCGGCATCAGCAACAATGCGAAAATCACAGGCAAGGAAGTCACCATATTCGTCGATTCCAAGTCCAGCATCATACAGGCAGGTGGTAACGGCGCCATGAAACTTTCCGCTCCTACAAGCGGCGTTTATACCGGCATTGCCATCTTCGGATCGCGTACCGCCTTGCCATTGTTGCCGACTATATCGCTTGCAATAAATAACAATTACTCTGTAAATGGTACAATATACTCGCCAATGCACCACCTTAAAATGAAAGGGAGCAATGACAAGAAGTTGGCTACCGGCCTGGGATGGATTGTTGCTTGGCAATTCTCTTACAATGGAGATTCGAGCGTCAACCTGGATGGCTACAGCGGCACCCCACCAAAGGGTCTCGGAGACGCAGCAATCGCGTTGCTGCAATAGATGGAGACGGTACCCGCTTCGTGGCTTCGAAGGTGCCCTTCCGGCTGAGTTAGCGAACTCTCAAACGCAGTCCTTAACGGAATGCGACCCGCTTCTAAAGTCACCGTCGCGGGGTAACCGTCGTTTTCACCGATCTACGCGCCTTTGCAGCATTCGCCGAGACTGCGAACCCGAGCGAGTTGCAGCAAGCTGACGATGGTATTTGCAAAGACCTCTAGCCCTCGCTGCTCTAGACGGCCATCGGTCTCTCCTTTCTGGTCATCGTAGTAGTTGCTTCTTAACCAAGTCGAGCGCATCCTCTCTCCCGGCTTGAGGAGCGATTTCCGCGTGGGCTTTTTGAGAATGCTTCTGATTTGCGCGATTGCGAGCGCCGGTGCCGGTGGGTTCGTCACCGTTGTCCAATACTTGATGTTTACCCCACCGGCTCCGGTCGCGGCCGACGCTCCGGTCCTTCTGAAGAAGGCCCCCCCAAAGAAGCGAATATGGCGGCGAGCGCTGACCTAACTTCCGCACCGAGGATAGGGCTATCGGCAAAACTGGCGATCTTCGGCCTTTGCTACGCCGGCGTCGCGGCTGGCCTTTTCCCTGAAACCTACCTCGCGGCACTGGGAACGCGGCGACTGCTGATCCTCTATTTCCTGCTGCCCTTCATCATCCTGCTCGGGATCGGCATCGCGGCACCATTCAGTGACAGGCGCGCCCCTGCGACTTGATTCCTCGGGAAAATCAGCTCCCGCTGGCGCGGCGCGACCCTCACCCTTGGCATCTTCATTCTCTGCCTGGCCGCCTTCACCACGTACAAGTATGAGCTTGCGCAGATGGTGCCGTTCTTCGCCGACCAGCAGCTTGCCGAAATCGATGCGGCCTTGCATTTCGGGCATGTCTGGAAATGGGCGCGCTCGGTTCCTTGCCAGGTGTTGTCGATCAAATCCTCTATGTCCTCTATGCCCAATTGTGGTTCGTGGTGGTCGCCTTCGTGGTGGTCGCAGCCGCATGGATGGATCACGCCGCCGAGCGCCAGCGATACTTCTTGTCGCTCTCTGCGACCGCGGTCATCCTCGGCATTGTTGCGCGGGTAGCGGGATCATCCGCAGGCCCGACTTTCTACGATCGGCTGTTTGACCCGGACCTGTTTGACGATCTCACCGCCTCGCTTCGAAGCAGCAATGCAGGCGCGGCCATCCTGCGCATAAGCGACTATCTCTAGTCGTCCTATACAAGCCGCCAGACCTCGATCGGGAGCGGCATATCCGCCATGCCAAGCTTCCATGTCGCCATGGTCACGCTTAACGCGCTGCTGCTTGGCAGCATCAACCGGCCGGCCGGCATCTTCGCCTGGCTCTACGTCGCAGCGATCATGTTGGGCTCGGTCTATTTCAGCTGGCACTACGCCATTGACGGCTATGTCTCGATCATCCTGATATGGCTGATCTGGCGTGGCACGGGAGAGTTTACAGGCGCAAAGCAATAACAGGTTATATTTCAACGGAGCCACCCGTCGAGTGGCAAGCGCTGTTTAGCCTCGATGCCAAGTCTGCATGTAGCCATGACGCCGCCCCTCAACGCGCGTTGTTAGGCGATTTGTTGGTGGAAAGGTGATCTCGTTGGAATAGGAGGTAGCCGTGTACAATCGCGGTACAAGCAGGCTCAGTTTGTTTCGACCCGACGATCTTTCATACCGATCCGAAGGCCAGGCTGGGCGTTCGACAGCCACCCTGCAATAGCCCAGATGATTGGCGTCATCAGCATGGAAGCGTATCCATCGACCGCATAGTGCCAGGCCAAGTGCACCGAGCCCAGCTGGATTGCGGCCAGAAACGCAATGCTGACCCAGCGGAGCAAACGCCGGAAACGCCAGAGATAAATCGCGTTCAGGGTCGCGACAGCCACGTGCAACGACGGAAATGCTGAAATGCCGCTGCCCAAGCGTGGACCATCAAACCCGGCATCGACCAGCAGATAATTTTGCGTAGCCAGCGCCGAGACGGGATAGGTCAAATTGGTCGACTGAAGGTAGTCCATCAGGGGAGAAAAGGTACCATCGCCGTAAAAGGGCATAAAGAATGCCGGCCCAACTGAAGCGAAGGCTGCCGCCAAAACGTTACCTATCAACACCCAGGTAAGGACAAACGCGACCAGAAACTGGGAACGCAGCCGTCCATTCCCCGCTGAAAAAGCGACGCAAAACAAAACGATGAAAACCTCGGCAAACCAGAGATTGTAAAGAACGTTCAGCGAAAAGGTGACAGGGCCAAAGCCAAGCACAGGATGAAAAAACCTCCATGCATCGACCCCGCCATGAATTGCTCTGTCGATCGCCACCAGGGACGTGTCGGCGTAGAATGGTTGGATCCTGTTGAGTCCCCCCTTGATGCTGGTGAACATCGAGAAAAAGAGCGGGATGACGAGCGCAACGGGCAGTCCGAATGCAATTCGATCCGGCAGGTTGTTGGCCAGCATGAGATCCTTCATGGCACGCAACGGTTGCTCCGGCCGTTGAATAGTCAACCGAACCAGGACTACAGCGAGAAGGATCAGGGTTACGGCTGCCCCAAAAAATAAGAAATTCTTATTATATATTTTCAAGTTTATGACGATGTTCCAATGCGCCGCAGCAATAAGCGCCAGTAGAACATAGGCGAATACCGTCACGAAAAATGGCTGATTAGCGCGCCACGCCTCCGAAGTGGTACGGATCGCCAGCCGCGCTATCGACATGGAAGAAAATCTCCGGAACCAAGCGCTAGTTAAGCTGCCGCAGTATCCCAGAACTGCCCACCAGCGCCAGAGTGGCATAGATTTGGAACGCTATCGTGCAGATCGCAGCAGCTGAAATCGGCACGCCAAAAGGCACGACGCCCTTGCGGTCCAAGTGCTGTATATAGACCCGAAACGCGCCTGCCGGCAGCATGAAAGGGTTTTTCATGATCGCCACTGTGGCGACGGCGAAAACCAATAGCAGCACCGAGAACAGGGCGAGACCGTTTCCACCGGTCAGAAACGGAACGACCGCCATCAGCTTGACGTCGCCGGCTCCGACCTTGCGCAAAATCCAGAACGGAAAGAGCGCGACGAACAGCACAAATCCGGCGACCGCGCTCAATCCCATATCCCACCACGATCCACTAGCTATGGAAACAAGCTGAAGCGATCCCAGCCCGAGACACAAGAGCAGCAGCACATCACGGTTGGATATCTTCTGCGCCGAGAAGTCTATCCAGGCGACCCATGCCAGCAGAGGGATCACAAGCGCCTTTATCGACAGCGACGCGGCAAACAACATCCTACCGCTCGATGTTCTGCACGCTGGACGACAGCAGCTTCAGATTGTTGACCACAGTCGGGTCATTGGGCGCCAGCTCGTAGGCCTTGAGGAAATTGCTGCGCGCGTCCTGCAGCTTGCCGCGCAGCAGAAAGGAATAGCCGACATTGTTGTAATATTCGGGCGTCGCACCCGACAGCTTGAAGGCCCGGCCATAGGCCCGATCGGCAAGGTCGAAGCGATGGATCCGGTCGCAAGAGGCGGCCAGTCCCATCCAGGCGCCGCCATCATTGGGGGCAAGCTGCGTCGCCTTGAAGAACAGTGCGCCGGCATTGCCGTAATTTTCTGCACGAAACTGGTTCTTGGCCTCCGCGACGGCCTGGTCCGAGGCGTAGTATTCAACATCGCCGACCGTCTTCAACCCGTCGAATGCATCGCCAAAGGACGTTACGTCGCCTTTCGACGGCTCGTTGGTTCGAACGACGCCGTCCGCTCCGTTCGTCTGGCAGCCGGCGAGTGCCGCCATGAACAGGCAGGCCACCACTGCAATTGGCCTTTTCATACAATCTCCCCGAGTCCCCCGACCGATATTAGGAACAGAGCATATAGGCAACTAGAAGAAAATGCCCTTCATGCGAATGATCACCGGCAGCATGATTACCATCATCACCACCGGAAAGATGCAGAGTCCGAGTGGGATCATCATTTTGACAGGCAAGGCGTTGGCGCGCTCTTCCGCCTGCAGAATCCTCTGGCTGCGCATCTCCGCGCTGTAGACACGCAGGGCGTCAGTCAGGCTGGTGCCCAGTTCTTCCGACTGCCGGAACAGCACGGCCAGCGCCCGCGCCTCGTCAAGGCCGATTCGGTCAGCCAGTTCGCGAAGCCCTTCCCGAAGTGGCTTGCCGGCGCGCAGTTGCAGATTCATGATCGTGAGCTGAATCCCCAGCCATTTGTGCGTGGCCGCAAGTTCCTGGCTTACCCGTTCGACCGCGGCCTCGAGGCTCATACCGGCGTCGGCGCAAGTGATCATCATATCCATGAAATCAGGGAAGGCGCGACGATAGACTTGTTTCTGTGCATTCTCGAACCGGTCCAGCATGATGCTGGGAATAACAATGCAGGCTAACCCAAGCAAGGCCGAGCCGCCGAAAGTTACGAATCCCGGCAGTCGTGGGGGCAGCACCCACGACAGCAGGGCATGCATGACCAGAAAGCCTAAACCAACGGCGCCGAGGCGACAAACCGTGTAGACGAGCGGCGCGCCCGCTCGATAAAATCCAGCGCGGAAGAGTTTCGCCTCCAGAGCATTGGGCTCGGTGCGCTCTTTCTCGATCGACCTGAAGTAAGCGTCGACCGGCTTCTGCGCCGCGATCTTGGCGAGGCGCTCCCGTCCCAGGATCGATCGCGGATCGACAGAGCCTTCGCCCAAAAGGCTGTCCGCAACCAGCTTCCGGGTTTGCAATGCCGGCAGGAAGACCAGCGCCGCAAACAGGAACAGCGCCACCGCCGACGCGAAGACTGCGATGGATACAAAAAAGGTCAGGTCGTCGGTGTTCGAAAACAGATTAATGACTGGCTCCTGTCAGAAATCGAAATTAACCATTCGATACATGATGTAGTCTCCCAACAGCGCCCAGCTTCCAAAGATGACGAATGCAGGCGTAATGAGAGGACTACTCCAGACTTTGCCGTAGTAGCTGGGTGCGATCAGCCAGAGCGCCCCAAACATGACGAGCGGAAACAAGGAAATGATCCAGGCCGAGGCCCGGCCTTCGGCCGACAATGCCTTGATCTTCAACCGCAGTTTCTGGCGTTCCCGCAGCACGGTTGAGAGATTTGCCAGGATTTCGGTAAGATTGCCGCCGGTCCTCGCCTGAATAGAAAGGGACACCGATAGCAGATTGAGTCCCTCGAAGCCGACCCGTTGCGTTAATTTTCGCACTGCCTGCTCCATGCTGAGTCCGAAAGTAATCTCGTCGGCGACGATGCCGAATTCGGTGCCAAGCGGGTCAGGGATCTCGCGGGCGACGAGACCTATCGCAACTGAGGCAGGATGGCCCGCGCGCAAGGAACGAACGATCATGTCCAGTGCATCGGGCAATTGCTTGGCGAATTTCCGAATCCGTTTGTTACGTGCCCGGCGCAAAACAAGAACAGGCAAGGCAAAGCCCACCACGAGAAAGATGATGAAGGCTGCCGGCGCCGAAACGTGCAGGAAAAGCCAGAGGAGCAAAGCCAACGCGAGGCCGGCCAGGAAAAACGAGGCTGCGAAGGTCATCGGGTTTCCGGTGATGCCGGACTGGGTATAAAGCCTGTTCAGCGAGACAAAGCCGAAGATGAAATCTCCTGAATCGGTCAGGCCGCGTTCTCGCAGCAACCCTTGCAAGGTTTTTTCCGCGGGCGCTTCATCAGCGAGACGACGGAGCCGGTGGTTCACCGCCACGAGTCGGGAGCGGCGACCGGCCAAAGAAAGGTAAAGGGCTTCGCCGGCAAGGATCACCGAGGCTGCCGCAAGCATGTAGATAAAATAAAGGAGCGCCTGTCCACTAAGCATCAGAGGGCGACCTGCGGGTTGAAGGCATCCTTGCCGAAATGGAGCCCCAGCGTTGCGGCCTCTGGCGCGAAGCGCGGGCGGACACCGGTGGCGCGAAAATCCCCGATGATCATTCCATCCGCAGCTACATCGCGCCTCACGAAGTGATAGATTTCCTGCAGTTGGACGACATTGCCTTCCATCCCGGTAATCTCGGAAATCGACGTTACGCGCCTGCCGCCATCGGCGAGCCGCTGCGTCTGCACGATGATGTCGATGGCTGAGGCAATCTGCGCCCGGATGGATTCGTGCGTCATTGGCATGCCGGCCATGCCGACCATCTGCTCCAGCCGCGAGATCGCGTCGCGCGGCGTGTTGGCATGGATGGTGGTCATCGACCCCTCATGGCCGGTGTTCATGGCCTGCAGCATGTCAAAGGCCTCCTCGCCGCGAACCTCGCCGACGATGATGCGGTCCGGCCGCATGCGAAGCGCGTTCTTCAGCAGTTCGCGTTGACGAACCTCGCCTCTGCCCTCGACATTCGGTGGCCGCGTCTCCAGACGACCGACATGCGGCTGCTGCAGTTGCAGTTCCGCCGCGTCCTCGATGGTGATCAGGCGCTCTCTGGCCGGGATGTAGCTCGAGAGCGCGTTGAGCAAGGTCGTCTTGCCGCTGCCGGTGCCGCCCGAGACCAGGACTGACTTGCGGGCCTGGACGGCGATCCGCAGCAGCTCGATCATTGGCGGGCGAATCGAATTGAACGTCATCAGGCGCTCGAGCGAATATGGATTCTTGGAGAATTTGCGGATCGACACCAGCGGGCCGTCCACGGAAATCGGTCGCACAGCGATATTGACGCGCGAGCCGTCCGCCAAGCGGGCGTCGACCATAGGCGCCGACTCATCGACGCGCCGACCGATAGCCGAGACGATCTTGTTGATGACACGCAACAGATGCGCCTCGTCGCGGAAACGGATAGCCGTCTCCTCGATCACGCCGCGCCGCTCGATGAACACGCGCTCATGCGTGTTGATGAGGATGTCGGTGATGGAGTCGTCCTTGAGCAGCGGTTCGATCGGCCCGAGGCCCAGCATCTCGTCAGCGGTGTCGCTGGTCAGCTGATCCAGCTCGCGGGCGTTTAGCGGCACGGCACGAGTGCGAACGAACTCGCGCACGATCGGACGGATCTCGTTCAGTATCTGGTCCTTGGAGGCTGTTTCAAGAGCGGACAGATTGAACCTGTCAATCAGGTGTCGATGCAGCTCGACTTTGAGCGTCAGAAAATCATCGCCATGCGGTTCAACTTCAAGCGGCGGGGCTGGTGCCGATACGCTTGCTGGCACCGGCACTTGCTGCTGCAGCGCCTGCGGTTCACTCGGTCCCTTGATAAACCGCCCCAGCATAATCCCTTATACCCCCGCTAGCCCCTTATTAGCGGAAACTAAACGTTAACCAAGCGAGGCACAAGCGCTGGAGGGTCTCACGTGAGGCCAATGCTTTCAACATAGTTAAAGAGGACGCCAGAAAAATATCGTTTTATTTCGACCCGCGCGCTTAACCCTCTACCCAACTTCCACCTCACGGGACCTTTCATGCCGAAACAAATGAGATGCGGGTGAAAAATCTCCGTAAACCCTTAGATATAAAGGAATATGCAGGTATGCTAATACTGCTATCGTTTTGCCTTGGCTGTGGCCAAATTGTGAACGAATGGTTAAGGAGGATTGAAAAATCAGCAGAATCAAGCTCTTGTAAGAATTCAAGTCGCCCTTGAACTCGCGAGCATAGGTATTGGAAGGTTAAGGAATTGTTAATCCCGTTTGACTCTGCTTTTTCGCGAGCCTTAGGATTGAGGTGACGGGGGATGCTTGGGTATGGAGTTCATCCTGGCTCTGTCTCGTCGGGTTTGAAACCTCCAGAGGGAGAAATTGACATGAAAAAGCTCATGACGATGACCCGGCAGTTCCGCGACGACGAAAACGGCGCTGCTATGGTCGAATATTCTATCTTGATCGGCATCATCGCGGTGGCCTCTATCGGGTTCATCATCGGCATTGGCATGTGGGTCACGGGTCGTTTCTCGGGCCTTTGCACCGCCATGAACGATTCCGGTATTGGCACTTGCGCCAGCGGTGCCGGTACTTGATCGCTTGATCGGAATCAGGCCCGGGTTATCCAACCCGGGCCTGAATTCAGTCGTGGCGGGCGAATTCCCGCTCTATTGGCTGGGGGCTTGGGGTTATGCGCGCCAACACACTTATTATGATAGTCCTCGCCGGCGTCTTCGGGGTGCTGGCGGTCGTGCTGATCAACATCTGGCTCGCTGGCCAGCGTAGTGCTTTGGCTCAATCAAACGGCAAAGGCAATACGATCGTTGTCGCGGCACTGCCGCTGAAGTTCGGCGACACATTGAGCGCCGACAAGTTGCATGAGATCGCTTGGCCCGCGGGCGCAGTCCCGGCTGGAGCGTTCAAGACCACCAAGGAAGCCTTGGCCGGCAGTGGCGCAAGGCAGGCGCTGCAAGCGATCAGCACCAATGAGCCGATCCTCGGCAGCAAGATTACCGGTCCAGGCCAGCGCGCCACACTTTCGGCGGTGCTGGGTGAAGGCATGAAGGCCGTATCCATCCGCGTCAACGACGTGCTTGGCGTTGCCGGCTTCGTCTTCCCGGGCGACCGGGTTGATGTGCTGCTGACGCGCTCGGTGCGCGGCGATGACGGTGCGGACAAGAGTTTTGTCGACGTTCTGCTGCAGAGCATGAAAGTGCTCGCCGTCGACCAGGTCGCTGACGTAAGCAAGGACAACCCGACGGTTGTGAAGTCGGTGACGCTTGAAGCCACCACAAAGGACGCGCAGAAACTGACGCTGGCCGCCGGTGCGGGGCAGTTGTCTCTTGCACTGCGCCAGGCTGCCGCCAACAAGGGCGAGACAACCGAACGAGTCACGCTTTCCGACCTGAATGGCGAGACGCCGGACGATGTCGCAAAGAGGCAGGCCGAACTGGACAAGCAGGCCGCAGCCGACGCCGCAGCCGCAGCCGAACGCCAGCGCGCAGCTGACAAGATCGCCGGATTGGAAAAGGCCGTGGACAGGGTGGGAACCCAGCTCGACGAGTTGAGCAAGGTCAAGCCGGTGCCGGCCGTGGTGACGGCACCCGCATCAAAAGAAGTCGTCAAGGAAGTTATCAAGTATTTGGAGCCGGAACCGCCGAAGAATGTTACAGTGGGGGTCTTTCGCGGCGTGAAGCTTGAATCCTATGACGTGCCGCGACAACCATAAAGGGATGCGGCGAAGCGGGGCAGCCGGCGGCAGCAGTTTGGGAGATGGGGATGCAGGGGTTTTGGATGAGGGTAGCGGCGGCCGCACTGTCCTGTTTGGCTGCGCTGCTGACGTCGATTGCGGCGGCTGAAGCAGCCGACCGTTTCATCGACGTATCGAACCCGAGCGTCCATCGCATCTTCCTGCCGACGTCACAGTCTGTGACGCTACAGGTGAGCGCCAATCTCGGCGATATCGTTGTCGGCGACGAGAAGATCGCCGATGCCCAGCCCATGACCGACCGAACGCTTTATGTCATCGGCAAGAGCGCCGGCACCACTACAGTCAATCTCTTCTCTCCGGAAAAGCGCTCGCTCGGCGTCATCCAGATCGAAGTCGGCGTAGACGTCAGCGACATGGCGCAGGCGATCCGCCAGGTGGCGCCCAGGGCGCGCATCGAAATCGGTTCGATCAACGGCAAGGTGAGGCTTGGCGGTCACGTCAAGGACGGCGCCACGCTGGCGTCGATCCTGGAAGTGGTACAGCAGTATGGCCCCGACGCCATCATAAATTCCGTCATCGTCGACGACAGCCAGCAGGTCAATCTCGAGGTGCGCGTGCTGGAAGCCAAGCGTAATGCCGGCCGCGATCTCGGCGTTTCAATCAGGAGCACGAATGGCAGTGGCACAACCCGTACAGGGACAGGCATTGCCGCCGCCGACAAAGATAACGTAGTGCTTGGCCCGGGCGATCTGCTCAGTGGCCTACTGTCGACCAGCAATCCCTTCGCGGCACTGATTACCCGCGTCATTGACAGCAACATCAAAGTCGACCTGATCATTGAAGCGCTTGAGGCCAAGGGCGTCGTGCGCACGCTGGCAGAACCAAATCTCACCACTCTGTCCGGTGAGCCAGCCAGCTTCAACGCCGGCGGCGAAGTGCCTATCCGTGTCGTGGGCAATGATGGCCAGATAACCATCACGTATAAGCAATTTGGCGTCAATCTGCTGTTCACGCCGGTCGTACTCGACGACGGCAAGATCCATATGAAGCTGGCGCCGGAAGTGAGTGACCTCACCGGTTTCACCACCGCCGGCGACCCGATCTTCACCAACCGCAAGCTGGAAACCGTCGTCGAACTCCGCGACGGCCAGAGCTTCGCGGTCGGCGGGCTCCTGTCCAGCAAGACCACCAAGTTGCAGAACCAGGTGCCGTGGCTGGGCCAGGTGCCGGTCATCGGTGCGCTGTTCCGCAATTCGAGCAACCAGAAGGAAGAGACCGAACTGGTGGTTATCGTCACGCCGCACATCGTCCGGCCGGTGAAGCCTGGCGAGCAGCTGGCGACCCCGTTCGACAAGACACGGCCGGCCAATGACCCGGAGTTCTTCATCCTTGGTCAGCTCGAGGTGAACAAGGACATGATCCGAAAATATGAAACGGGCGACGGCGTCACCGGCCCCTATGGCCACATGCTGGACTTTAAATCGAAGGACAAGATGCTCTATGTCAAGAAATAGCGCCTCGATCCTCTTTCTGTGCGCCGGCGCCCTATCGGGCTGCGCCGCGGACTATCTGAACCACTACGACACGGTCACCCTGGCCGCCGGCGACACGCAAAAATTCAATTCGCTGGCGCAGACGGTGGATCCGTTCAATCCGAACGCGAAGAACACACATATCGAAGGCGACGGCGCCCGGGCAGCCGCTGTTGCACAGGGCTACAAATTTCCACCGCCACCACCGCCACCGCCTGCGATAACGGTCAATGTCGGCGGGTCGGGGGTGACCAACGGAGCGAATTGAACAGAAGGATGCGGTTGCATTGCGCCGGGCGAGCGAGGGCCCTGGTGCAAAGGAAGCAGAGAGTAAGGTCATGTTGGGGACCATTAGGGCGTTCTGGAATGATCAACGCGGCATAGCGATGATCCTTGTCGCAATCATGCTGCCTGTGCTGGTTGGCTTCGCATTGTTGGCAATCGATATGAGTCGGGCCTACGGACTGCACAATGATCTTCAGAAGGGTGTCGATGCGCTTGCGCTTGCGACAGCCGCGGAACTGGATGGCAGATCGGATTCGATCACCCGAGCCAACCTGGCGGCGTCCACTCTTCTGACCGAGCAGAAGACTAAGTTTTCGACCGTAGGCGATCATACGCTCGCCCTGTCTGACGTGACCATCAGATATCTGACCGGAATACCCGCCAGCGACGACACCAGGTTAGACGCTAGCGGCGTCGACTCCAACGGCGTAACATGGGCCAGCACCGATCCTAAAGTGGTGTCATTCTCCTTGGTGACTGTGAATGCTTCCGGCCTCACTGATGGTGCGGGTGCCTTCGCAACGATCTTTCCAGCAAGCTTTATCGGCAGCAACGACACCATGGACATCCGGCCACAGGCCGTCGCCGGGTTCAAGCAATCGATCTGCGAAACGGTCCCGCTGTTCATGTGCAACCCGTTCGAGACGAAAGACCCCTCGACCAGCAAGACCATCCAGCAGGCTTTCGCATCAGGTGACACCTATGGTCGCGAATTTCGCATCCTGAAGGCCGGCAACACCCCCGGTCCCGGTAATTTTGGCCTGCTCGACAACAACCTGACCTCGCTACGCGACGCCATAGCGATGGGAACGGCTGGCACTTGCTACAGCCGTGATGCGATTACCACAAAAACCGGTGTCACCTTGGGTTCGGTCAACACTGGACTGAACACGAGGTTCGATCTGTACAGTGGCTCTCTCAGCAAGAACATGAAGGATTGGGCATACCGGCCGTCGAGCAATGTACGCAAAGGCCAGAAGACTGGCTGCACCAAATACGACCCCGTCGTGGATAACACTGCTTTGCCCCTTCCTCCTGGCACCAACTACGTCGACGCGAACGGCATGTCCGACAAGATCACAGCGCAAAACTTCTGGACCAGCTACTGGTCGGTCAATCACGGGACGGCCTATCCAAACGTCCCCAGCGCAACCAATCCGACCGGCAGCAAAACTGCGCCTGCCTCGCGATACGACGTCTACCAATACGAGATCTCGAAAGGCCTCGTCGGGGACAAATCGAAAGCGCCGACCAAAGAAACCGGCACGCCGTCATGCTACAAAGGAGACAACCCGACGCCGGACCCCGACCGACGGCTACTCAACATGGCAATTGTCGATTGCTACGCCAACACCGCCAAGATCAACGGTCACATCGCGATCAAGCCGGATGGCTATGCGAGCGTATTCGTGAACACTCCAATTCAAAAGCAGGATAATACCAAAGACCCCGACGACCCTTCGGCTGGTGAAAAACCAATCAGCCTGGAGATCGTCGACGTCGATGGCGGCTTTGCCAACAACACTCTGGTCGACAAAGCATTCCGCAACGAAGCCCAGCTGTACCGGTAGAGCCGACATGACCAAGCTTGGCCACATCATCAGGCGGTTCCAGGGCGACGAAAGGGGCGCCGCCTTGGTGGAAGTCGCGATTACCGTCCCGTTCGTATTGCTGCTATCGGCCGGTGTGTTTGAATTCTCCAATATTCTGAACACGCGCCTGCTCCTTGCAGCAGGCGTCGAGGATGCAGCTCGCTACATGGCGCGATGCAGTAGCGACTGGGACACTTGCAAGGGGTGGGCGCAAAACCTTGCTGCCAAAGGGGCAGTCGTTGGCGGCAGTGACAGAGTGTCTGGATGGCTTCCTGCGACAGTTAACATTACCCCTACGTCTACGCCTGCGACCGATGTATCCACGGGCGCCCAGCTTTATCTCAGCAACACGAGCATGGTCGTCGTCGTAAACGTCAGTACATCCTATGCTTACCCGGACGTTGGATTCTTTTCGTATCTTGGCTTTGGTGCCCTTACCCTCAGTGTCTCCCATCAAGAACGAGTCATCGGATGGTGATGGGAAACCAAAGGTTTTGCGCGGAGCAGTCGGGCACCGCGATGGTCGAAATGGCCATCGCTCTGCCATTGCTATTGACGCTTCTGCTCGGCTTCGTCGATTTCGGCTACGCCTTTTACCAATGGAACGCGGGAAACAAAGCTGTGCAAGCTGGCGCAAGACTGGCGCAAATTTCTGGTCCTGTCGCACTCGGCCTTCCATCTGAAACGATAACGCAGGCCGATGTGACCAAAGTCGGCACCGCAGTGCCGGCCGGCACGTACGATTATGTCTGCACTGCAAGCACGGCAGGTGTCGCCTGCTGCAGTATCGGAGGAGGCTTGTGCCTACCCGCGAATGCGAGCCAGGCCTCGTTCGACGCAATTTATGACGGCACGGCCAACCGTGCCGGAATGGAAGACTACCTGCCGATGCTTGAGAAAGCGCAGGTGCGGATCGAATACGCCGCCTCCGGCCTCGGCTACTGGACGCGCCCCAGTGGCCCGGTCCCGACCATCACGGTCAGCATCACCAATCATCCCTTTCAGTTTTTCTTCCTGGCCGGGCTGCTCGGATTCGGAAACATCACCATGCCCTCCATGCTGAGCACGGTTACGGGCGAAGACATGAAGAGCACGTGGACACCATGAACGCCATCAACACCAAGGTTACACCGACCAAGCGAAAGCAGGTGGCGCTGTTCTCGTCGGATGCGAATTTCAAGCGCGATGTGGCGACGCGCCTCGATGCGCTGGCGATCTACGACGTCAGGGTTTCCGAGACCGGCGACTTCCTCGGGGGGCCGCCTGCGGACACCCGCCCAGGCATCGTCATCCTCGACCTCGGCAATGGCGAGTTGCTCGGAAGGCCGGGCATCGTCGAAGCGCGCGCCCTTTGGGCGACCGTGCCGCTGATCGCGGTCTCCGACGAGCTATCGTCGGAGCAGACCCGCGTGCTGGTGCGCATGAACGCTTCGGACTGGCTGCACAAGCCGCTCGACGGCAAGGAACTGCTGAACGCCGTGACCTTCCACGACACCGGCAACCAGGGAACGAAAAGCCGCATTATCACCTTCATCAGCGCCAGCGGCGGCGCCGGCGCGACGACGCTCGCTTTGTCGGCGGCCGAATTCCTGGCGTCGAAATCGAAGGAACGCGGGGCTTCCACCTGCCTGGTCGACCTCGATTTCCAGAGCGCCAATTGCGGCGCCTATCTCAACCAGTTCAACCAGTTCGACCTTGGCGGCATTATCGGCCAGCCGGAGAGGCTCGATGTCGAACTGATGGACGTCATCAAGCTCTCACGCCCGTCCGGGCTGACGCTCTATTCCTTCGAGAGGCCACGGTTGCCTTTCGAACCGCAGGGCAGTGACTTTGTCTTCCGGCTGCTGGACCTAGTCGCCTACCGGTTCGACGACATCGTCATCGATCTGCCGAACATCGAGACGCCTTGGCACAATTCGGTGCTGTCGACGAGCGACGAGATCTTCATCGTATTCGAACTGAACGTCGCCTCGCTGCGACAAGGCAAGCGGCTCTACAAGAAGATCCGCGAGTTGCGTGGCAATGCTGTCAGCATCACGCTGGTCGCCAACAAGCACAAGCGCAAATGGTTCGGCAACCACTTTTCGCGCAGCGAACTCGAAAAGATCTTCAAGGCGCCGCACATCAAGTCGGTCGCGCTGGACAATGCGCTTCTGGCCGATGCGTTGAACCGTGCTATCCTGCCTGCCGAGGTGGATGGGCGTGCGCGCTTCAACAAGGACCTCAAGCGGATGTTCAAAGAGCGGCTCGATGACGCTGCCAAATAGGGGGCGGCCAAGTAGGTATCGAATTGGCCCGGGATTGGCCTGCGTCATGGGCATTGCGCTGATGATGCTGGTGGATTTCGCCAGCGCACGATCGGCACTTTCGGATCGGCCGCCGCTGCCGGCAATGGGCCCCAGCCTGCGCAAGACAGTTGCCTTCGAGACGACAGAACAGCCCGGAACAATCGTTATCCGCAAGGACGAGAAAGCGCTTTACCTGGTGACCCGACAAGGCCAGGCGCTTCGCTATCAGATCAGCGTCGGACGCGACGGATTTGGCTGGACCGGAGTGGTCGAGGTGGGGGCGAAGACCGAATGGCCGGAATGGCGCCCACCCCGCGAGATGCGCGCCCGCCAGCCGGACCTGCCGCAAATGGTGCCTGCCGGTCCCTACAACCCACTCGGCGCCAGGGCGCTCTATCTCTCTCGGGACGGGCGTGACACGCTCTATCGGATACACGGAACCAACGATCCCAAGGGTGTTGGCTTCGACGGAACATCGGGGTGTTTTCGCCTTACCAACACCGATGTGATCGATCTCTTCAAGCGCGTCGCGATCGGCGCAAAGGTGGTGGTTCAATGACGATGATCAGCGAACCGGACATGCCGGCAATCGAGATTGGGACAGCAACCCGCATTGGAGAGCAAGCTGCCGTTGTGAAACCGAGCGACAAAAGCATTATCGGCGCGGTCATGATCGGCACGTCCCTGCTCACTTTGGTGAATATGGTAGCCGCAGTTTATCTCTACCGCGGTATCAGCGATATGCGGTTTTTGGAAGGGCGGCTGGAGGAACTCGGGACGTTCGAACAACGAATCGGCGGCCGGTTGGACACGGTCAACAACGGTTTTCAGAGCCGATTTGAAAAAATGGACAGTCAGCTGCAGAGCAGCTTTGGTGAAATCAACCGGAGCATAGCCCGGCTGGAACAGAACCAGCCTATTGTCCGTGACGAAATCACGTCGAGCGCAGCGGAACCTTCCGTCGACACGACCAGCAGCATGGCGGAGGCGCCTGCTGTTCTCGATGGTGAAGACGCGACCGAGCCCAGCGTCGTCGATACACCGCGTCCGCCCAAAAGGAGGATTGCAGCTGCTTCGCCTGCCCCAAGCCCCGACTACCAGCGCATAGAGCAGGCCGACGGCAAGGTTTACTACCGGAAGATCAACTAACGCTAGAAAAATTGGGGCTGCCTTAAAGATCTCGCTGCAGAGCAACAAGCCTCGCGGCCAGCGCTCCGGATTGCTCTCGAGCTTCGCTGAGAAAGGCAACATGACAGTAGGCGCATGCTGTCAGACCCAGAACCAGCACAAGGCTGTTCTTCAAGGTGAAATCAACTATCAGCGAGAAGGGAAGCCCCCCGGGCACGGCGAATGAAGCGATCGTGCTCGCTGTTTCGGAATGGCTGGTGACGGCGATCATCAACCCGGCGAAAAGCAGGGCGACGTGATTGGCAAGAAAGAAGAAGGCAGCCGACTTTCTTGTGCGGCACGCCGTCCAGCAAACGATCGACGCGGCAGCCACGATGGAGGCATCAACGACCATCGACCCTCCCAGACAGACATCGACCTGTTGCCAAAACATCGTCGATAGCGGCCTTAGTTCAAGCCAAACCCGCCACATTGTGGGACTGGCCGGATATGCTCCCAGCAAGAAAGTCGCCATGCGCTCCCCTGCAAGGATCAGCAGGATCAGAGCTGGGAAGGCAAAGAGCATTATCGAGTTGCGCTTCATGTCACCCTCAACAATCTTGCCTTCAAGATAGATTGCAGAGATTACGCGAGGCTTAACGGAGCGGTGGTGATTCTGTGGTGGCGCGGCCAGTGGGGCATGGCAGCCTGCAAGAGCCATTCGCGTATGGCGCAGCTGCTAGGTGTTTAGTCCCAAGGTTTGATGGGTTGGATCGAGCCTGAATCGTTCGGGCTCTTTTGTCCAGATTTTGCAGATGTATTCAAAGGGCGTGAGGCCCTTGAGGGTCTTCAGTCGACGGCCGAAATTATAGGCTAAGACGAAATC